>JAFUPZ010000048.1 GCA_017472545.1 bacterium
ACCCCGATAAATTCAGGGATTTTGGTGCAACACCAAATTTGGCGCTGTTGCAGATTGAAACACCAAGTAGTTGCAACTCATCTACTTACACAACAGGGAAACCCAGTTTGTTTTTGCAGTAAATTTGCCACATGAACTTCAAGTTTTTTATAGAGAGAAAATAAAGAAAATTTGGAGGAAAATATACAATGATGAATATGTTAGGAGCAATTAATTTTAGCCCAGTATTGGAGCCTGTTACGGAGGTGTTGAATGCAATACTTTGGCCACTCATTGCGTTGATTGGAACAATCGGTACAATCTACTGCGTAGTGCTTGGCGTAAAGCTTGCAAAGAGCGATGAAGCTGGCTCGAGAGAAAAGGCTAAAAAGGATTTAATCGGAGCAATTATTGGTTTCGTTTCAATCTTCGTATTAATACTTGGTTTGAAGATTTTAATGCCTATTCTTCAAGATTGGGTATCAAGTCAAGTAGTAGCATAAAGGAAAAATTATAGATGAAAAAGAGTCACAAAATCATAAGCATACTATCAATATTTTTAATTTTAATTTTGGCGATTTTCTGCTTCACAGGTTGTGTGTCAGGAGTAGTTTCCGAAGAACAATATAGTGAACTTATTGATGGTGTGGATGCACAGGACAAAGATGGCAATAGCGTTTACTATGAAATGAGGACTCTTGTTGACGACACACAATTTAATACAAACATACAAAGCAAACCTTACTGCAGATTAGATATTTATGTTAGACAAAGTTGTCAAACCAATGGTGTAGTTTTTATAGTTCGAAGTTCAGAAGATTGCACCTTGAAATTTACAACTTACATTAATGAAGAAATTAAATCAACAAAAACAAAAGAAATAAAAAAAGGAATTACAACTGATATTGATATGTTCTTTGACACATCAAGTTCGTGTAATTCTTCCTCAGATTTTTATATAGAAATTGAGGAACAAAATAATGAAGATGAACAGCTGACTTCATTTCAATTTGACAGCCTAATAATCTTCCTTGAGGAGTAGCAATGGATTGGTTAACCGATTGGATATTTGACCTCTTGTATGGCGTACAAAAAAGCATCTGCTACATCATTGATTTTATAAAAGAAATCTTCTATATGTTAGCAGGTATTGAGCCTGTAAGAATCAATGGTCAAGAAACTGATTTATTATCCAACTTCCTACTTTCCGATGCTGTTAAAAAAGCATTTTGGTCTGTTTTCTTAATAGCTGTCGCACTACTATTTTTATTTGTAATTATAGCAATCGTCAGGAGCGAATATGCAAATGGCGAAAATAAAAAAAGCAAAACTTTAATACTCGGCAAAGCATGTCAGAGTTTCATAATCTTCCTAATGGTACCTTTCGTTTTAATAACAGGTATCGCACTTTCAAACACAGTTGTTAGTTCAATCAATAAGAGCATGAATCCTTATGTTTTAGAACAAGGACAAGAGGCTACTATTGGTGGGCAGATGTTAGTAACAAGTGGTTACTATGCTTACATCGGAGATGAAAGTGAACGTGCTGAAATTGAAATTAAGTTTATCACAGGAGAACTTGACTACAACGACAAAGATGTTGTTGCTGAATATTATGACCTCAGAGATCTAGACTTCTTCGTAGGAATAATTGGTGGACTTGTAATACTCGTTATGTTCGTTATGAGCTCCATTAGTTTTATACAAAGAATCTTTGACATCATACTGCTGTACATCGTTTCGCCCATTAGTGTCTCAACCATCCCCACCGATGATGGTCAGAGATTTAAACAATGGAAAGAAATGCTTATTGGAAAGGTACTCGGTGCTTATGGCATCATACTATCAATGAACTTATTCTTCATTATAATTCCACAGGTACAGCAGATTGCATTCTTTGGTAATGCATTCAAGAATGGAATTGTAAAAATACTCTTCCTGATCGGTGGTGCGTTTGCAGTAACCAAAGCAAATATTGTTATTGCTAATCTTACAGGTAGTCATGCCGGTGGTAGTGAAACAAGAGAACTTATTGCCAACATGCGAACAGGCAAAAATATCACACGAGCAATTGGCACAACAGCACTTGGTGTTGGAGGTGCAATTCTTGGTGGTAAGAACTTTACAACAAACAACAAATCAGGTGGATTTGCAAGTGGTATGAAAAGCACTTTCACCTCACCAACAAACTCTTTATCAAATCCTGATAACTTAACAAAAGCATCAAGATATGGAAAGATGCCAACTCGTATAGCAACACTTCCAATTGGAATTATGAAAGATATTGCAACCGGTGGAATTGTTGGTGCTGGTAAAAACTTTGTTCCTAGACTTAATAACATTGTCAAAGGAAATACACTATTCAATCATCCACAAAGTTTGAAAAAACCAAATGCAGATATAAAGGAGAACAATGATGCGAATAATTCCGAAAAACACTAAGGTCCGACTTCAATTTTACAAAGGCGTTAATATTACCGATGTAATTCTTGCAATGATTGGACTTGGCTTTTTAGCATTAGCAGTGTCTAGTAATCTCCCAAGTAAATGGGTAATCTCGGTAGTAATATTGGTTATATTCTGTCCGTTATATATACCGGTTGGAGATATTAAACTATACAATGCTATCGGATATGCCTTGAAATTCTTATTTGCGAAAAAGACATTTTCAAAATCAAAGCATGGAAAGGCAAACATAGGAACAATAGTTCCTTATGCAGGAATTGAAGATAATTTAATTAAACAAAAAGAAAATGGCTTTACAGGTGTACTTGAAATAAAGCCAATAGAGTTTAACTTATTAAGTGAACACAAACAAAACTACTATATTGATGGATTATTTTCAAACATATTAAAAAATGTAGGAATATTCCAAAAATTCAACATTGTAAAACTTGATAGACCTATAATTTTTGATAAATATATTTCAAATGAATTAACAACAATTCAACATTTGATTGAAGCCAACGAAAATAAGAATTTATCAGAAAACGAATTCAGAGCAAGAGTTGGAGTTCTTGAAGATAGAATCAATATTGTCGATAAGATAAACTCAGAAGAAAAAATATATGCAAGCTCATATTATATCGTTTTGCATGATATAGACAAAAAGAGTTTGCAAGACACATTAAACATTATTAAAAACATGCTTAGAAGCAATAGCTTGGAAGCAGAACAACTTAATAACAAGGAACTAGCACTATTTATTAAATACTCATACACAAATCAATTTGATGAGAGAGAGTTTGATAAATTAAACGAGAAAGATTATATCTCTAAAAGTGTTCCTGATTATGTAAACTTCAAAACAACCAAAGTAATGCAAGACAATCAACAATTAACACACTTTGTGATTACTGATTATCCTTTGCAAGTTCCAAATGCATGGGGTCAAGAATTATTTGACTTACCAAACACAAAGGTTGTTTTAAAAGCTGAGCCTGTGGATCGTTTAAAAGCCATTAAAAGAATTGATGGTGCTATTAACGAATTGCTCAGTCAAAGAGATATTGGAAAAGCAAGTAGCCAAATAGACAAAGAAACTCACTTGTCAAGTTTACAAAATACACTTGTTGGACTCCAAAATGAAAATGAAACATTTTTTGACACATCAATTATTATTACTGCCTACGATTTGCCAAAGCAATCCACGAACAAAAAATTTGTTAGAAGAAAACTGAAAGAAATGGGATTTAAGTTTGCAGAAATGTTTGGCAGACAAATTGATGGATATATGTCAGGACTGATTGCCAAAGGTAATCAATCAAAAATAAATCGTGGTCTTAATTCTTCTATCATTGCATCTTGTTTCCCCTTTGTAAGTAATGCAATTTTAGATGAAAATGGACTTTTAATTGGAGAAAATAAACTTCCAACATTTGTGGACTTTTTCAAAAGAGATGATGAGCGTGTAAACAGCAATATGGTAATTATCGGTAAATCCGGAAGTGGTAAATCATTTGCGACAAAAACAATACTTACAGGACTTGCTAGTAATAACGCAAAAGTCTTTATTCTAGATCCTGAAAATGAATATGGAAATTTAGCAAAGAATATGCAAGGAAAAGTTCTTGATGTTTCAAGTAGTAAAGATGGAAGAATTAATCCATTTCATATTATCAACTCTCTTGATGATGAAAATGAAGATGGAACAAACAACTCGTTCTTTGCACACTTACAATTTCTTGAAGAATTCTTCAGGTTGATATTAACAGGTATAAACCCTGACAGCCTTGAACTTCTAAATAAGATAATTCTTGAAACTTATCAAACAAAGAAAATTAATGCAAAAACAGATCTTTCTAAATTAACACCGGATGATTATCCAACATTTCAAGATTTAGCAGTATTGGTTGATAACAAACTTAATATTGAAAAAGATGAATACACAAGATCTTGCTTGAAAGTATTGTCCAACTATTTAAGTAAATTCAAGAAAGGTGGAAGAAATAGCAATTTGTGGAATGGACCTACAACATTCGCACCACAAGAAAACTTTGTGTGCTTTAACTTCCAAAAACTACTTGCAAATAAAAACAATGTTATAGCAAATGCTCAAATGCTATTAGTTTTAAAATGGCTTGATAATGAAGTCATTAAAAATAGAGATTACAATAACCTCTACAAAACAAATAGAAAAATAATTGTAGCTATAGACGAAGCCCATGTGTTTATTGATGAAAAGTTCCCAATAGCACTCGACTTTATGTACAACCTAGCAAAGCGTATCAGAAAATATGAGGGTATGCAGATAGTAATTACACAAAATGTAAAGGACTTTGTCGGTAGCCCTGAACTAGCACGAAAAAGTTCAGCAATTATCAATGTAAGCCAATACTCGTTGATTTTTTCATTAGCACCAAACGACATGAACGATTTGTGTACGCTTTATGAAAAGGCAGGTCAAATTAATGAGGTTGAAAGCGATAACATTGTCAATCTTCCAAGAGGATGTGCATTCCTGATTACAGGTCCTGCACGAAGAACAAATATACGCATTATTGCAAGCGAATTAGTGAGAGAAACTTTTGAAAATTAGGAGTAATAAATGGAAGAAAATAAAACCTTTACAACGGTTGACGATTTAATCAAACAAGCCGAAGAACAATACACACAATTTATTAAAGATGGAAAATACAAAGACCTACTTCTTTCAATGAGTAATCTAAATTGTTATTCCATCACAAACCAACTTTTGATCTTATCACAACTTCCAACTGCGAGATGTGTAAATGGAATGAAAGTTTGGAACTATAATCACCGAAACATCATTAAAGGACAAAAAGCAATCAAAATCATTGCTCCTCTAATTGAGAAAAGAAAAGAAGAAATCCTTGATGCCGATGGCAATGTCGTTGACACCAAAGAGGTTGAAATTGTTGGCTACAAAGTAAGTTATGTATTCGACATTTCTCAAACTGAGGGTCGTGAACTTTATGAATTTAAGTGTGATGAACTTACAGCAGTTGAAAACTTTGACACCATCAAAGAGGCATTAGAAAGAACAGCTCGTGGCTATTCTTTTGAATATAAACCACTCGAAGAAAGTGTTGATGGTTATTGCGATTATGAAAACAAACAAATTGTGATTAAAGATGGTATGCCTCACGAAAAAACACTAACCACTCTTATTCATGAGATTGGACATGCTCTTGCAGAAGAAAGAGTTCGAGTTAATTTCAAAGGACTTACTCCAAAAGAACAAAGACAAATTCGTGAAATTGAAGCTGAAAGCATTGCTCTTGTAGTTTCTAATAGACTTGGACTTCATACAGCAGACTTTAACATGGCTTATATTACTACTTGGTCTGATGGAGATATTGAAAAATTCAAAGACAATATCAATGTTGTTCGTAGTGTTAGTTATCAAATCTTATCAAGCGTTGAGCCAGTAGTTCAAAATGCTTTAAGAGAAAAAGAAAAAGGCGTCGAAAAAGCCGAAGAAACCACACAAGAAGCCACACAAGTCGAAGAACAAGCAAGTAATCAACAAACTGAAGAAACAGCCGAAATTGAGGCTGTAAACGAGCCTGTTGCCGAAGAAAAGCCAAAGAAAACAAGAACAAGAACTAAAAAGTCGGAGGTTGAACAATGCTAAGGATTAATGGAGAAATTACAAACTTTATCAACGATTGTGAATTTGAGGACAAAACACAATTAATGGACAAATTAAGAAGTCTTAGAAAAAGTCCAAACCTAGACCAAAATAAAAGTTACAAAGTGTTTTACGACCTAATCGGAGTTGCTATCCAACAAGCATTCTATGTTGGAGAAAAACAACTTACAAGATATAAAAACTACTGCAATTATAGGGCTCAAACAGGAGCAAATAATGGACAAGCAAATAAGAGTAATAATTAAAAAACCTTATGAAAAAGCTGAAATAGTAAATATGGACAATTCCCTTGATGAATTCAAAAAAATTATAAGATGCAGAACTGCAGAGTTTTGCATCTTCCCACAAGGGAAAAACATTGTAATGATTATTGACGATGATGGTAAATATATGCAACCTGATGGCAATTTTGTCGTTCCTGAATTTAAAGATATTATAGTTGGACCTTGTGTTTTTGTTGCCACCGATGAAAATGGCGAAACTATTGGACTAAATGATAAACAAGAGAAAACTATTACAAAATATTTGGATGATTTTGAATTAAAACAAGGCGAAGATATTGCATTTGCAGATGAATTAATTATTAAAGCAATAGTCAAATTTAGAAAAAACTATGAGGATGACTTATGTTAAACAATCAATATAACAGCTTTAATCTTAAAACAACTAAAAAACAAGAAGAACAACAAGAAAATAAGCAAACCGGAACATCTAGTGAAAAAACAAAAACGAAGTCCACAACATCTTGGGTGCAAGTGTTTGCTATTGCTATGTGTGGAGTCTTATTCCTATTTGCATTATGTTCAAGAATTCTATATGAATTTAGAACTGACGACCACTCAAATACTGAGGTTGTAGTTGGTGCATGTACATTTAAAAACAATGTATTAATTAAATATGATGGTAGCGATCCAATAGTTGATATTCCTATTTGCTATGAAATTGATGGCGAACAATATGGAATTACTGAAATAAAAGAAAGAGTTTTCTATGGAAACTCTGTTGTCGAAGAAATCAACATGCCTCATCAAATAACAAGAGTTGGAATCTTTGCATTTAGAGAATGTCGAAATCTTAAAAAAATCACACTTTCAAATAAGATTGAAGAACTTGGAGATAGTTGTTTTTGGAATTGTATAAGTTTAGCAGAAATTCACTTGCCTACAAGTTTGAAAGAAATTGAGCCTTATGCATTTTGGAATACAGCCATTACTGAAATTGACATACCTGCTAGTGTCACAAGAATAGGTCTTGGCGCTTTCAATAGATGTTCAAAACTTGAAGATGTATATATACGCAGTGAAAAAGTGGTTAGCACTTCATTTACAAGTGTATATCAAGCATTTTCAAATTGTCCTAATTTACAACATATTTATGTCCCTGCAGAATTAGTTGAAGAATATAAAACACATGAACTTTGGTCTCGTTATGCTGATAAATTTACAGCAATTGGAGGTGTACAAAATGCCTAATTGGGTAAGAAGCTCATTAACTATTGAGGGTAAAAACTCAGATAAAATACTACTAGATTATATAAAAACAGACGATTTTGAAGATGTTGTATTTGACTTTAACAAAATTAAAGAAATGCCTGAAGATTTAAACATTATTGCAGGTAGTTGCACTGATAACGCATTCCATGTTTATCTCTCTACTTTGCCTAGCGAAGAAGCAATAGATAAAGTAAATAAATATATTGGAAACACATTATATCCTCAACTTCAACGATATAAAAACTTTATAAAATCAGGGGTAGAAATTGACAATATTGTTAAAGACCTCTTAAAAACTTATAAAGAATCCGATAAAAACGATCCACTTCAACCAGTCTTTAAAACTAAAAAAGATATTGTAAATTATGGCAAACGAGTTATAGACAATATTGAAAAATATGGTGCAAAAGATTGGTATGATTGGAGTGTTAAGAATTGGGGTACAAAATGGAATGCTTGTCATTGCGAGTTTGACGACACAGTGCCAAATCAAATATTTTTTGAAACAGCATGGTCTGATGTTCGTGGCTTAATATGTGAATTATCTAAAAAACATCCTGACAACACTTTTATTTATGATTATGCTGAAGAACAAATCGGTATATATACAGGAACTTTTTCTTGTAAAAATGGACAAGTTATTGAAGATATCTGCTATGACGATTTTTCAAAAGAGGCTTATGAGCAATCATTTAATCTTTGGGGCGAATGCTTCAAATTGGATTATAAATTTAATGAGGAAACCAACACTTATGAAAGATTGGAGGAAGATGGCGATGCAGAAATGTGATGACTATAGAGTTCCTTGGGGTTATTACGATAAATTCAATGCAATAAACGATAAATACTTACCTGCTATGGGCGAGGGAGAAAATATGGCAACACAGCTTGTGACAGCCATAAATAAGTTAGTTTA
>JAFUPZ010000049.1 GCA_017472545.1 bacterium
AAAAACAGAAGATAAAAAAGGGATTCTTCGCTACGCTCAGAATGACGAGTTAAAAACCGAAGAACCTATAACCAACAACAAAGGAGGAATAAATGAATAATCTGTATTTAAAATTATTCGCACAGTTCTTCCACGTTGGTTTATTCTCATTTGGCGGGGGATATGCAACTTTACCATTTTTATATGACATCGCAGATAAATTCCACTGGTACAGTTCAAAACAATTAACAGATATGTTAGCAGTAGCATCAATTACCCCAGGACCTGTTGGGGTGAACGTTGCAACATTTGCAGGCTTTACAACATCTGGAATTTTAGGAGCACTAATTGCTACAACAGCTGTAATTTTACCATCATTTATAATTGTTTCGATTGTTGCTAGAGTTTTAGACAAATTCAAAACAAATAAAACTGTTCAAGGTGCAATTAGAGGTATAAAAGCAGCAGGTTGCGCTTTGCTTACGGCAGTTGGTATAAAATTATTATTCACATCAAACTTACACCTATTAGGTACAATTTTATTAGGCTTATTTATCGGAACAAGCTTTATCAAAAAACAAGATCCATTGTTTTATCTTGGAGTTTCAGCAGTAATCGGACTTGCATTAGGGTATTTTAATCTTATAGGGGTATAAAAGATTAAATATGTCCCCAAATTACTCTTTCAATATTGGCTAAATCTTTTAAAACTTTGATGTCCTTAAATCCGTTAGCATTCATAATTTCTGCAACGTCTTGAGCTTGCCCTAAACCAAGTTCAAACATCAAATAACCACCCTCTTTTAAAAACGCACCAGCACCTTCAGTGATTTTTTGATAGAACTCCAAACCCTTCTCATCACTTGTATAAAGTGCTAACTCTGGTTCAAACGAAACTTCTTTTTGAATAGTTTCTTTGAATTTTGGCGGAATATATGGAGGGTTTGAAACAATCATACCAAAACGTTCTTCTGGTCTGATTTTTGAATAAATATCTGATTTTCTAAAACTTGCACGATTAAATAATTCAAATTTTTCCATATTAGAAAATGCTACATGTAAAGCCTCAGTTGAAATATCTGCACCAATAACCTGAGCATCTGTCAATTTTGCTATCATACAAGCGATACAACCAGAACCAGTACACATATCAAGCACTTGAGTAAATCCTTTTTCCTTAATAATTTCCACTGCTTGACGAACAAGAAGTTCTGTTTCATCTCGCGGAATCAAAACATCAGGTTGAACGTTAAATTTTTCACCCATAAAATCAGCCTGTCCAATAATATACTGAATTGGATGACGAGTTTTTGCTCTTAATTGTGCCTTTTCTTCAACAATAGCAAGCTTTTCATCAGGCAATTTCTTACCCATAATAATATTCGCCAAAGTATAACCTGCAAAATGTTCAATCAAAAGTTTTACTTCAATATTTGCTTCATTTTGCTCAATACCAGCATCTGTTAAAATTTTTACTATATCTTGAATTAGCATTGTTTTTATTTTCCTTACAATTTTGTCATTCTGAGGTTGGTCTTGTCTAAGATTCTTCACTGCGTTCAGAATGACACCAACCGAAGAATCTCATAAAATTTACCCCTCCTCAACATACTTCAAATTTGGAGCGTGGTCTGTAATAATTTTATCGATTATGTTACGAGCCTCTAATTTTGAAGTTAATTCAATTTGCTCAATATTATATTTTTTACATAAGCGCTCATAATAATAAAGCTGTTTTTTGGTCGGAGCTTCTTTAGACATTTTTACTTCTTGTAAAAATTTGCGTTTCTGTTTTTCATATTCCTTGTTTGCTTCAATTATTGGGCGTTGTTTTTCTTTATGTTCATAATACTTTTTACATTCTTTTAAATATTTTATAGTATCAGACTTAAACCAATCCTCATCAATAATTTCAGCCAAAAACTCAAACCTTGAACAATTCAATTCAAGATAATATTTTTCGTCAGCCACAAAACTTTCCCAAATTTCATCAACCGACAAATCCATAGATTTTTTCACATTTGCACGTAAATAATTACAAAGCGCAGACTTTTGATTTTTGGTCAAATTAAGATAAATCTGTTTTTTAATCTCATACATAAAACAATTATACAACCAGAAGAAGAAACACTCAAGAGAAATCCCAAAACAATACCCCGACCAATTAAAAAACATTTACCCCACATACAACAAAGCGACCGAACAACTCGCCGATCGCTTCGCACACCCTTTGGAGTCGCTGCACCACCTGGACAGAAGTGGCAGTATTTACTCCCCATAGGGGACGAAGTATAAATTAGAGTTTCGGTTCCTCACAAACCACACAAATTGATGTGCGTGTCGACCCTCATAAAGCCGTGCTACACGAACCTATCGTGTAAACAGATCCTTGACTGAAAATTTGCGGGTTTTGTTAGACAAGCTAAAGTCCAGCAACTTTCTTGCAATAGGATTAGTCTGGCGAGTAGACTGTAGTTTTTCAACAACTTCTTTTTCTCTCGTCTCTTGAGAATCGCTTTCAATTACTCTTAAGTTTTGTTCAGTCATCTCATCCATGAATCTAATTATACCTCGTTATATTTTTATAAACAATTTGTGTTTTCTAAAATTGCCTAAATTTATATAAAAAATATATATTCTTTACATAACGTTACATATACCAAATACCAGCTACCCTGTATGCTTGTAATTACCTTATATTTGGGATAAATTTATATTATGCACGAGGATTATAAAAACATCTTAGACGAGTTAAAATTTCACTCACATTTTAGGGATTTGAAAGACTTTGAAAATAAAGACGAAAAGTTTATTTACTATAAGGGTAAAAAGCTTTTGAATTTGTCATCCAATAACTACCTAAATTTTGCTGACAACAAAATTATTACCGAAGAATTTTTGTCAGAAGTTGGAACAAAATTTTCCTTTGGAAGTGCTTCTGCAAGACTTTTAACTGGAACACTACCGGTATACAAGGAATTAGAAGATCTTTTAGCTAATTTATACAACAAAGAAGCCTCACTACTATACAATAGCGGATACCACGCAAATGTAGGAATCTCAAGCGCTTTAAATCAAAAGGGAGATGTCGTATTTTCAGACAAACTCAATCATGCCAGCATAATTGATGGGATGCAATTATCTCAAGGCAAGTTCTTTCGCTATCCACACAACGATATAGAAGCTTTGGAAAAACTTTTACAAAGAGAACGTGAAAATTATAAAAACGCATTTATTATCACCGAAAGTGTATTTTCAATGGATGGCGATATTGCTAATTTAGAAAAAATTGTTGAATTAAAGAAAAAATATAATTGCAATTTAATCATCGATGAAGCACACGCTTTTGGCGTTTTTGGAGAAAAAGGCTTGGGGGTAGCTGAAGAATTAGGAATAATCCAAGATATTGACTTAGTTGTCGGAACTTTTGGCAAAGCAATAGGCTCAATGGGAGCTTTTGTTGTTGGTTCAAGAACATTTATTGATTTCCTAATCAACAAATCACGTTCTTTTATATTTTCAACTGCAATCCCACCAATCAACGTTGCTTTCTCAAAATGGATTATCGAAAACAAACTTCCACACACCTACGCAAAACGTAAAAAAATGCTTGAATTAGGCAAAAAACTAGGAAGTGATAGTCATATAATCCCAATTATTATCGGAGAAAACCAAGATACAATTGAACTTTGTGAAATTCTATTCCATAACGGATATTTCACACTTCCAATCAGACCACCAACAGTTCCAGTTGGGACATCTCGACTTAGAATTTCACTCACAACTAATATTGAAGAAAATGAATTAAATCTACTTATGGAGAAAATAAATGAAAAGCGTTTGGTTAAACAAACAAAATAATA
>JAFUPZ010000050.1 GCA_017472545.1 bacterium
CAACATCTTCTAAGTTTGGAGATGTGAATGGGTGGTGCATTGCCATAAATCTACCTTCTTCTTCAGAATATTCAAACATAGGGAAGTCTACAACCCACAATAGGTCGTGTTTAGCTTCATCGATTAAGTTTAGAGATTTACCGAAGTGTAATCTTAATCTACCCATAATGTCGTAAACTGCTTTTGGTTTATCTGCAACAAAGAAGATAATATCGCCAGCTTGTGCTTGAGCTCTATTTTGGATAGCTTTAGCTTGATCTTCTGTAACGAATTTCAATACTGGAGATTTAGCAGTACCATCTTCTTGGTAAATGATATTAGCAAGAGCCTTTGCACCAAATGATACAGCAAGTTTTGTAATATCATCAATTTCTTTTCTAGAATAGCTTGCGCCACCTGGAATTCTGATACCACGAACAATACCACCGTTTTGTAGAGTGTTTTTAACGATTTGGAATTCAGACTCCATAATAATGTCGCCAAGATCAAATAGTTCTAATCCAAATCTTGTGTCAGGTTTGTCTGAACCAAATCTGTCCATAGCTTCTTGCCAAGGAATTTGTCTGAAAGGAGGTTTAACTTCAACTCCAGCAGCTTTGAATGCGTCAACGATTAGACCTTCAACAACAGAGATAACGTCTTTTTGTTCAACAAATGACATCTCAATGTCAACTTGAGTAAATTCAGGCTGTCTGTCTGCTCTTAAGTCTTCATCACGGAAACATTTAGCAATTTGATAATATCTTTCAATACCACCAACCATCAATAATTGTTTGAAGATTTGTGGAGATTGAGGTAGTGCGTAGAATTTACCTTCTTGTACACGTGATGGAACTAAGTAATCTCTAGCGCCTTCTGGAGTTGTCTTGATTAAGATTGGAGTTTCAACTTCCAAGAAATCAAGACTATTCATATAATTTCTAATAGCTTGAACAATGTTGTGACGCATAACAAGTTTTGATAGCATAGGTTCGCGTCTTAAGTCTAAGTATCTGTATTTTAATCTAATATCTTCTGAAACATTATTATCATCCAATACGAATGGTAAAACTTTAGATTCAGAAAGAATTTCTACAGATTCTGGATACATTTCAACTTGACCTGTAGGGTATTTTTCATTGTAAGTTTCTTCAGGTCTTTTTGTAACTTTTCCAGATACTTTAATTACGTATTCAGTTCTCACTTGTTCTAATACTTTATGAACTTGTGGGTTAATTTGAGGGTTAGCTACGATTTGGAAAAATCCACTTCTATCTCTCAATTCTACGAATAAAATACCACCTAAGTCTCTTACTGTTGATACCCAACCTGACAAAACTACTGTTTCGTTTACGTTTGCCAAGTTTAGTTTTCCACATTCGTGGTCTTTAAACATTGTTTTAATCATCTCTTATTTCCTTCTTAAAGTCTATTTATATTGCATTTATAATACTAACAAAAACACAAAAAAAAGACTACAAAATGTAACATTTGTAATCTTTTTTTTATTAAGTGTTATTGATTAGTCTTTGATAATCTTACAAGAATGTACGATGTCTAAGTTAATATTGTAGCATTCTACTTGTTCTGGTTGATATTCTAAGTTATCTTTGTTTGCGATCATACAGTTGTATAATTGGATAAATTTATTACCGCAGTTAAGAGCATAGAATAACAAGTTTTCATTTGTAGGATTTTCTACAACTGATGGGATTGGTAAATATAAATCCCCAGTAATTAAGTATTCATCAGTAGTGATAAGGATTTTTACACATTCTTTACCTACTGGAGTTGTAATTGCTTTTTTAAGTATGTTTTTTGCCATAGTTAACCTCTTCTTCTGTGAAATTATAATAGCATATTTTCAAGGAATAGACAATATATTTCATTTTTAGTAATATTTTTATATGATAAGTTTTGATATTAAAACTCTAGAAACGTTATATAATGAGCAAAAAGATTTCTTTTTAGGTGCTAGAATCAATAAAATTCAGCAACCAACAAGAAGGGAGTTTATTTTTGCGCTTAGAAATAATGGTGAAACTCGCCAATTTTACGTCAATATTAATCCTCAGTTCTATCATGCTTGCTTTATGAGCAAAGCTAATGCAGAAAAAAGAGTTTTAGAAATTCCTCAAAAGCCTCCAATGTTTTGTATGTTGTTAAGAAAATATTTGGAAAGTTCACGAATTGCGAAGGTTAATGTGCCTGTAAATGAGAGGATTTTAGAGTTTTATATAGAAACATATAATGAACTTGGTGAAAAGATATATCTTTGTTTAGCTTTTGAATTTATGGGCAAGCATTCAAATATTATTTTGTATAATTATGATACAAATATAATCATTGGTTGCGCGCATAATGTCGGTTCTGAAAAAAGTCGTGAGCGAGAAATCTTCGGTGGTTTGCCTTATGTTTATCCTCCAAAGCAGTCGAATGTCCAAAAACAATGGGATAGTTTGGTGGATGTTAAGCCTATTATCACGACCGTTAATGATCTTGTAGATGATTATTATGCTGAGATAATTGCGCAGTATAAATTGAAAACTCTTAGAGCTCAGTATAGAACTATAATTTCTCAAAAATATAAAAAGATTGAAAAATCTTTGAAACAAATGCAATATAAATTAAATTCTGACTCAGATAGTGATAAGTATCGCCTGTGGGGGGATTTACTTATGGCTAATTTGTATGCTCTAAAAGATTTTAGTAAATCTGTTGAAGTTTATGATTATGAAAATGACATACAAATTGAATTAAGACTTGATGAAACTAAAACTTTAAAAGAAAATGCGACTCATTTTTACAAACTTTATAACAAAGCAAAAACAGCTAGAGTAAAATTAACTGAACTTATCCAAGAATCTTCGATGAAAAAAGAATATTTAGGACAAATTTTATATTCTATTGATTGTGCTGAAACAATTGAGGAACTTTTTGAAATCTCCCCAGAAGTTTTGGAGAATTCTGCCAAAAAAGAGGTGAAAAATAAAGTTTCCGATGTTATGCAAATAAATTTAGAAGATGGTTCGCGAATTTTTATTGGAAAAAATAATAAACAAAATGATTATATAATATCCAAATTAGCCTCAGATGAAGACTTGTGGTTCCACGTTCATAATTGTGCTGGGTCACATATTTTGTTGAAATCTCAAAATGTAACAGATGATTTGATTTTAAGATGTGCAAAATTGGCAAAAGAATATTCAAGTGTGAAAGATTCTTCAAAAATTGGTGTTATTTATACGAAACGCAAATATTTGCGCAAGCCTCCAGCTGCTGTTTTGGGTTATGTTACATATAAAAATGAAAAAGAAATTGTATTAGATTAGTTGTGTTATAATTATTTCTATAGAGGTGAATTATGCCACATTTTTTCATACAATCTAGTCAAGTTTCAGGTAATATTGTTGAAGTTTCTGATAAAGAAAATTATCAACATATTGCCAAGTCTTTGCGTTCGAAAGTTGGTGAAAAATTACTTCTCGTTGATGAAAATCAAATTCAATATGAAACTAAAATTGCTGAGATTACAAACTCAAAGATAACAGCGCAAGTTGAAAAATCGTACCCATCAAAAAGATTTTTGGATTTTGAACTATATTTGGCTCAAAGTCCATTGCGTTCTGATGCTCAAGGTTTGATTATTGAAAAAGCAACAGAACTTGGAGTTGCTGGAGTTTATCCTATTCTTACAGATAATTGCGTTTTAAATAAATCTGTTGTTGAAAAAAAAGTTCCAAAATGGCAAAGAATTATGTATGAATCTTCAAAGCAATGTGAGCGTGCAATTGTTCCAACTTGTTTTGATGCCTTATCTTTAAATCAATTATTAGCTCAAGAAAATTTTGATAAAATTATTGTTTTCTGTGAAAGAATAGCAGACAAGACTATTCGTGATAGTTTTAAAGATAATCCGATTAAATCAGGAGATAAAGTTCTAGTTATTATTGGGCCAGAGGGTGGTTTTTCTCAAAATGAATTTGAGTTTTTTAAAACTATGAATTTTGAAATGTTAACTCTTGGTGATTTGATACTTAGGGCTGAAACCGCTGTTGTTGTTGCGTTAGGAAATATTATTTATGAATACTCAAATTTTAATAAATAAAATCAATGATGATTCTATATTGAATAATTTGGCAAGCTTTTTTCCTAATAAAATTTATCTTGTCGGCGGATCGGTGCGAGATGGTTTGTTGGGTAATGATTTTTGCGACAGAGATTTGATTGTGGTTGATTGTGATGCAAGACAATTTGCTCTTCAAGTTGCAGAATTTTTTAATGCAACATTTATTCCTCTAGATGAAGAAAACAAAATTTATCGTGTTGTTATGGAGGATAAGATTAATTATCTAGATATAACAAATCCTGTTGAGGGAGATTTAGCAAAAGATATTTTACGTAGAGATCTGACTATCAATGCTATAGCTGTTGATATTAGGACTGGTGAAATTCCTGAATTTTGTCTGGATTATGTAAATGATGTTAAAAATAGAATTATTAAAAGCGTCAGGGATGAAAATTTTATTGATGATCCTTTACGTTTATTGAGAATTTTTAGATTTTATTCACTTTTAGGTTTTGAAATCGATTCTCATCTTTTTGATATTGTCAAAAAGAATGCTGAATTGATTAATAGACCTGCTAAAGAACGTGTGCAATATGAGATTATGAAATTATTTAGTGGTGAATATGCTTGGGATGCTTTATACAAAATGGATGAAGTTGGTATATTAGAAATTTTATTCCCATTTGTAAAAGAGTTGAAGCAAGTTCCACCAAATCTTCATCATCATTTAGATTTGTTTAACCATTCAATTGAAACAGTAAAACAAGTTGAGATGATTTATGCAACATCTTCTCAAGAGGTTAAGGAACATCTTTCAAAAGTTGATTTTGGCGGTTTTTCAAGATTTGCCCATTTAAAGTTGGTAGCTTTTATGCATGATATTGGAAAGTTTTCAACTTGGACTATTGAAGAAGATACTCTTCGCCATAGGTTTATAAAGCATGAAGATGTTGGTGCAAAAATGTGCATTCCTTTATTGAAAGCAATGTGTTTTTCAAATAAGCAAATAGATTATATTTCTTACATGATAAAAAAACATATGTATCCAACAGCTGTGGTATCTGCACCAGATTTAAACGAAAAAGTTATGATGCGTTATGTTCGTAAATCAGAAGATAATGCTATTGATAATATAATTATTGCTCAAGCTGATAGATTATCTGCGTTGGGTCCTGAAATCACTGAAGAAATTGTTAAAAATAATATAGACTCATTGAATTTATTATTAGATTTTTATCTAAATGTTCGTGAAACACTTCAACCATTGCCAAAACTTTTGGATGGAAATGAGGTTATGGCTATCTTGAATTTGAAACCATCACCACGTTTGGGTGAGATTTTAGAAGCTCTGAAAGAAGCGCAAATTTCAGGCGATGTTTTAACAAAGGATGATGCCATTAATTTTGTAAAAACTCTTCAATAATTAATTCTTAAATTTCGTTTTGTGATAAAATATTCTCAAAAGGATATATTTATTGAGGTAGGGTTATGAGTAATAAATTTAAAAGATTTGGTATCTTTACTGGATATACTTTATTAGGTTTGTATGTGTTATTTTTGGCGTTGCCGTTGATTTTATCACCTATTGCAAACTCATATAAAAGTGATATTGAAAAAATAATTAAAGAATCTACAGGTTTTGAAGCCAAAGTAGATAAAATTTCTGTGGTTACATCTTGGAATTTATCTACAGGTGCAAAAGTTGGTGAGATTTCGTTAGCGTTACCAAATTCAAATGAACCGTTTTTCTCAGCAAAAAATGTTGGAGGTAAACTAGCATTGCTTCCAATATTGGCTCGTAAAATTCAAATTGATAGTGTGTTTGCTGACAGTTTGAATGCTGATATTGTTGTTAAAAAAGATGGAAATTTTTTAATCTTGGACTCATTACCTAAATCAACTTCTAATTCAACAACATCAGAAAGTGTAGGGTTACCTTTAGGAATAAAATTGTCAAATCATCTACCAAATGTCAATGTTCAAGCATATAAGTTTGCATTAGTGGATGATGTTACTAAGAAAGATTATTTTATTGTAGGTGAAAATTTAAAAGTTTCAGATTTTGTTTTGGATAAGCACGTTAATTTTTCAACAAAAGGGAAGGTCGTTTTTGATGAATCTGTAATTTCTAATTATGATTTACGTATTGATAACAGAATTATGCCTAATCTTCAGCTGCACGATTTGGTTTTTCCTGAAGAACTAGAAATTGCAACTGAGTCTAAACCTGAAGAACAGGTTGCTTTTGAGATGCCTTTCAATATCATAGAGGTTTTAAATGCTGTTAAAAATAATGGATTTAAGTCAAACCTTGTGGCGGATGTGAAAACTTCAGGCTCTTTGAAGGATCCAAAAATTGACGGTTCATTAAAAGTTGATGAGATGTCTGTTTTGGTTGACGGCAAAGCTCTTCCTGAAAGTTATTTTGATATGAAATTCAAAGGCGCAAAGACTGTTATAGATTCTATTTTATATTCATCCTTTGATGAAAATGAAAATACAAAAATTATCGGAGAAATAAAAGGTGGTAAAAAACCTTTTATTGACCTGTCTTTACGCTCTAACGCTAAATTTAATAATCTTTTTAGATTGATTGATAGTATCGCAACATCTTTTGGTTTTAAAGATTTTGATACTCTTTCTGCAACTGGTGGAATTGATGCAGATTTTAATATCAAATCAGATATGAAAAAAGTTAATTCTCAAGGACATTTGACAGTTTTACCATCTACTATAACTTATTCGTTATATGGTGTTAAGATTGATGATATAAAAGCGGATATTGATTTAAGTGATAATAACGTAAATATTAAAGATGCAGGTTTTTCTATACTTGGACATCCGTTAAAATTATCAGGTTCTGTGCTATCTGATTCTACTACTGATTTGAGGTTAACAGCAGATAATTTATCATTAAAAGGTTTGCTTGCGGCTTGCGGTCAAGTTGCTTTATTGAAGGAAAATGATATAAAAAGTGGTACAGCATCTATGAATGCTACTGTAAAAGGTAAGTTAAACTCTATAAAACCTGAGCTTGTTGCAAGTGTTGATGCTTTGAATTTATATAATAAACCGGCACAACTATCTGTTGCTTTAAATAAAGCTCAAGTTACAGCTCAGTATGATGGAAAGTCTGCTTCTGGTGATGTTTCAATATCTTCATTTGGTGTTGTTCACCCAATGGCAAAAATATCTGTTCCGACTTCAAAAATTCTTATTGATTCAAAGGATATTAATATAAAAGATTCTTATTTAATGTTCAATAATTCAAGAATAGATATTACAGGTGCTGTTACTAACTATTTATCAGATAAGTTACATATTGATTTGAAAGCTTCTGGTAATATTAAATCAGCAGACGTTGCTTTATTATTCCCAATGGATTTTAGAAAATTGATTTCATATAAAGGACAAATGCCATTAAATGTAGTTGTTGACGGTAGTGCAAAAGTTCAAAATATAAAAATTAATCTGGTTGCAGATCCAAATAATTACATAGCAATTGTTGATGCAGACTTGTTAAAAGGTCAGAAAACAAAGATTCATTCTAATATCGAACTTATTGGAGATACTTTAAATTTATCTAATACAGGAATATCTAATGATAAGACTACTATTGCAAAAGTTGGTGGTAGTGTAGAAAAATTATATTCTGATCCAAAATTGAGCTTGAATATAGCTATTCCAGCGTTGGTTTCATTCCCAATTTGGGGTGTTCCAAACTCAAATATTTCTGCAAATGGAACGGTTTCAGTTGTCGGTAGTGCAATGAATCCTCAAATGAGAGGGACTGTTAATGTTACTGATATTTCTATGACAGATTTCTTGTTTAAGATGAGTGATTTGGTTGTAGATTTATCTGGTCCGATATTGAACGGAGTTGCTTCTTTAAAAGAGTTTAAAGTTGGCGGTATAGTCGCTACAGATATATCAGGTAATGTTTCATTAAAAGATTATACTAAATTATATTTGACTGATTTAGCTGGCAAAGCTTTTGATGGAACATTGAAAGGTAAGTTGTCTTATGACATTATGACAACTAAGATTGCCCTAGAAATGTCTGGAGAAAAACTAAATTCGACAAAAGCTGTAGAAGGTGCTATTTTGATTCCTAATGCGTTAACAGGTTTGTTAGATTTTAGTACAAAATTGACAATGCATGGTGTTACAGACAAAGAAATTATTCAATCAATGGCTGGTGATGTTGATTTCAAAATTGGGGAGGGTCGATTTATTAGTATCGGTCGATTAGAAAACCTTGTTGCTGCGCAAAACGTTTCTTCTAATTCGATATTAAAAGCCGCAATCTCCGCATTATCATCACTTCAAATTATTCAAGAGGCTGATAAATATAAATATATTGAAGGCAACTTGAAGTTAGCTAATGGAAGTGCGAATATTACAAAAATTGTTGTTGTAGGTCCGTTGATGGCATATCATGTTAGTGGAACTTACAATATTCTTCCGAATACTGCTAATTTGTTGATTTTAGGTCGTTTAGAATCAAAAGTTGTATCTGTTCTGGGGCCATTGGGTGAATTGTCTGCGGACAAATTGTTGGCTTATATTCCAAAATTTGGTTCGGCAACTTCTAGTATTTTAGGACAATTAACGGCTAATCCTGCAAAAGAAAATACTGCTTTAATTCCTGCATTAAGTAGTGGTAGTGAAGCGTATAAAGATTTTAAAGTTGAATTTGTAGGATCTGCTGCGAGTGTTTCATCTGTTAGAAGTTTTAAATGGTTGTCCGTTTGTGATACTTCTGAAATAGATATAAAACAAGAGTTGCAGGATGCAAAAGAAGCTGTTAAAAATACGGTTCAAACTTTCAAAGATGTATTTAATCAGGCAAAATCTGATGCACAAGCAACAAAAGAATCTAGCAAGCAAAGCGCAGAAAATCTGAAAAATTTATTTAAAGGCGTATTGAAAAATTCACAAACTCAGATGCCATAAACTTTATTATAATATACAAGCTAAAACCATTAACAAAATTGTACCGATTTGAAAGGCAGTACCAAGATTTCTACCAATCTTGTTACTGTCATATCGGCTAGCGGATTTTTGAGCATTAATTGCACTTGAAAGTCTTGCAATCCTATCACTTTCGCTATCGTTAGCAAAAACGGTTCCAAATACGCTTGATTCAACTCTTGATAATCTTGCGTGCATTGGTTCGTTTTCGAATTTTTGTTTGTATAATGTTTTTTCGATTGTTGAAATGTTTAAATTTTTAGATGGTTTGAATACGTTTCGACTTGGAGAATAGTGATCATATTCATCATAGCTATGGTATTCATAATCTTCATCGTATTGATTAAATTGGTTGTAGTTATCATAATCAAAGGGGTCACCATATCTATCCAAATGATAATTTTGGTCTAGCTTGTCAATATCTCCGTCATAGAAATCGTTTTCCTGTTGTGCAATTTTGTTATCCATAAACTTTTTTGGTTTTATTTCAGCTTTTAATCTATCGACTCTTGTTGATAAATCTTCATTTTCGTATGTTTTGTTAAATGTTTTCTTTTCAAGATTAGATAATCTTGTTTTGATATTTTGGTCTTTGAATTCTTTCTTGAAAACGTGTTGCTCAAGTTCGTTGATTGCTGGGTATTCTATTTTTGTACTTTCAACAGGTTCTTTGGCAAAAACCCATGAATCTTCAGGTTCTGCAAATGTGTCTTCTGTTGGTTCAATTTCTTTTCCCATTTGGTCAACAGAAAGATCCTTTTTTAATCTTGCTACTCGATTATTAATTTGTCCGTTTGTGACTTTGCCATATACATTTTCTTCTATTCTGTTAAGCCTGTTTTGTTCAGATTCATTGGAATATGTATAGCCAAATATTGAGTTTTCAATTTTGTCTAGAACTACGCTATTAGGTCCAGCCAATGCGGTTTGACAAGTAAATAATAATAGTAAGAAAATGATTAGGTTTTTCATAATTGTAACTCCTTAGAGTAAGAATAAAGTTTTTTGAAACCCAAACCTATTCATCCCTTTAGGAGTTTTTTTTAGCGTAAAACTTAGCTGATTTTTCTAAAACAAAAGTCCTATAATTTTATTTTTATAGGACTTTTTGTTTAGTATGATTGTTTAATTATAATTTATTTTCTAAGTTCTTTTAATGCTTGAAGTTCTTTTTGATATGGAGAAATTGATGTTGCTTTTTCGATGATGTTTGGTAATTTTTCTATTACATAATCAATTTCATCTTCTGTTGTATATCGGCTTAAACTCCATCTAATACTTCCGTGAATAGCGGTAAATGGAACATTCATTGCTCTTAAAACGTGGCTAGGTTCAAGTGAACCTGATGTGCAAGCTGAACCAGAAGATGCACAAATTCCTAAATCTGATAGATGAAGTAGAATAAGTTCGCCTTCGATATATTCAAATCCAATATTAGTTGTGTTTGGAACTCTATTTGCAACACCAGTATTTAATCTAGCATTATAAATTTTACTTAGAATATTTGATTCTAATTTATCTCTTAATCTTTTTATTTCAGTTACTTCATAATCTAAATAGCTTTGAGCAAGTTCAGCAGCTTTACCTAAGCCAACTATGTAAGGTGTGTTTTCTGTTCCAGCGCGTTTTCCTCGCTCTTGGTGTCCACCAATAATTAATGGTGTAATCATTGTTTTTGAATTTACATATAATGCGCCAATTCCTTTTGGTGCGTGGAATTTGTGTCCTGAAATCCCTAATAAATCAACACCGTTTGCTTGGACGTCAATTGGGATTTTACCTGCAACTTGAACAGCGTCAACAAACAATTTAGTATCTTTATTTTTTGACTTAACGATTTCTGAAATCTTTCCTATTGGGTTGATAACACCTGTTTCATTATTTGCCCACATTATTGAAACTAGTGCGGTATCTTCGCAAACAGCTTCATCTAATTCTTCAAGGTTGAGTTCTCCATTAGAGTTTACTCCAATATAGTCAACTCTGTAGCCTTGTTTTTCTAACGATTGATATAGATTTAGAACGCAAGGGTGTTCAACTTTTGAAGTGATGATGTGTTTTTTTGTCTTGTTATAGTTCAAAACTCCGCGAATGGCAGTATTTGCGCTTTCAGATCCGCAAGATGTGAAAATGATTTCCTTTTCATCTTTAGCGTTTACAAAGTCACGAATTGTAGCTCGAGCTTCTTTTATGGCATCAGAAGACTTTTTGCTGAAATTATACATACTTGAAGGGTTTGCGTATTCTTCCTTGAAGTATGGAAGCATTGCTTCTAATACTTTTTCATCAACTTTTGTTGTTGCGTTATTATCTAAATATATCAATTTTTGTGTCATTATTTAACCTCAATAAGAGTAATGTCTGTGCCTAATGAATCTTGAAGTACTTTTTCTGCAAAGTTTTTCAATGTCATAGTAGAGTTTTTGCAACCTGAGCATCTACCTTTAAGTTTAACGTAAATGCTTTTGTTTTTGATGTCTACTAATTCAATATCTCCGCCATCTTTTTGTAGTTCTGGAGAAATTTGAGTTTCAATAACATTATTTACTTTCAAAATCCATTGAGTAGGAGTTAACTTGTCAATTTCTGCTTGTTGCTTGTTGTAATAAGTGTTAATAATATCTTGGATTATTGATTTACATTTTCCACAAGCTCCGCCTGCTTTTGTATAATTTGTTACTTCTTCAACAGTTTTTAATCCGTTTTGTTTTATTGCATCCCAAATTAGTTCTTCTGTTATTTGGAAACAAGTACAAATAATTTTGCCTTTTTGTTCTTGAGGTTTGTGGCCTAATAAGTCATCTAAATCCACATATTCTTCTTTGTTGAAGTTTTTCAATGCGTCTTCTAAAGCTTCATAACCCATAACAGAGCAGTGCATTTTTTCTGGCGGTAATCCCCCTAGTTCGTCTGCAATATCTTTGTTTGTGATTTTTTTAACTTCTTCAACAGTTTTGCCAATAATCATTTCTGTTAAAATGCTTGAACTTGCAACTGCTGAACCGCATCCAAAAGTTTGGAATTTTGCATCTGTAACGATATTATTTTCTATTTTTAAATATATTTTTAATTGGTCTCCGCAAGTTAGTGAACCAGCAACACCAATAGCATCAGCATCATCAATGGCGCCAACGTTTCTTGGGTTTCTGTAATGGTCCATAACCTTCTCTGAATAATCCCACATAAATTTTCCCTTTCTTACTTATTCTATTTTACCTCAAAAATAAATATTTATTAGTTTGCTTAATTATTATTTAATGTTTTAAATATTACGAATTGTAAACAAATTACAAAAATGTTTAAAGTTTTCAATAAGTTATGCCGATAAACGTGGTATAGGATACTAAAAGTTACGAAAGGAACAACCAAAATGGGTATGTCAGCTTCACAAGCAAGATTTTTATGTTTAACAGCACGTAAAAATAATGTCGAATTTGAAGGTCAACAAATTAACCAACAAAGAACTACATTATCTAACGAATCAGGTAGCTACTATTCTGAATTATGTAATATGGCTGTTCCAACACCTCCATCTGTAGATGATTACACTAAAGTGTCATATACATTCGATGATGGTGCGCTTACTAACACTATTACAACTATGATTGCAAAAGCTAACGGTGAATACTCAATCAGCTTTATCCAACAATGGCAAGATGATTATTCTATTGTTTCAGCTTCATCAAGCATTATCGGTCTAAAAGAAGAAAACGGTGTTAAAACATATTCTATTGGTTCTTCTGAACTTAGAAAATTAGGTCAATATGATAAAGATAAGATTTCTTCTGATCCATATTTAAGTTCATTAGATGAAGGTCAATTAGAAGATTTAATGGAACAAGAAACATATTATCAATCAATGTTAAATGATACAGTTCGTAATAACCCTGCAGCAACTAACGAATGGTATGTAAGATATATTAAAGATTCTATTTCAGGATCTTATATTCCTTACTTCTACCAAGCTTCTGAGGTGACAAATCCTGACAAATATATTGATGGATTTGCAACAAGTAATATTAACTGTTATTCATTAGGTTCAACTACAAAAACTAAAGAAGTTCTTAATGCTCTTGGTTCAGTTGAAAAAGATTCTACTGGTAGATATATTTCTATCGTTCTTTACCAAACAGATGCTGATGGTAACAAAAAATTAGATGAAAATGGTCAAGTAATCTCTAATTCTTATACTCTTGTTACAAACACAGCTACTGACGAAGAAGCTTATAACGATGCATTAAACAAATATAACTACGAACAATATCAATATGATCAAAAAGTTCAAGAAATTAACTCTAAAATTGAAATCGTTCAACAACAAGATAAAGCACTTGAACTTGAATTGAAACAACTTGATACAGAAGAAACTGCAATCTCAACAGAGATGGAAGCTGTTAAAAAAGTTATTACTAAAAACATTGAATCTACATTTAAAACATTTAACGCATAATATGACGTAAATGTTATCAACAATGGCCTGTAAGTGTTGCTATTTTAACCTTTGTAGATGTTATGTAACAAAATATTACAATAATTAGACGAGAAATTAAAGTTTTTTCAAATTCTGCCGATATATACCTCATAGGAAACAAAATGAAAGGAAATACCGCTATGGGTATGGCAGCATCACAAGCAAGATTTTTAAGCTTGACAGCAAGAAAAACAAACGTTGAATTTGAAGGA
>JAFUPZ010000051.1 GCA_017472545.1 bacterium
TTAAAAGCTGAAAGTTTATTTGTTTATACAGCATTAGAGTTTACTGAAAATGAACAGAAGGTTCGAGATTTATTAACTTCAAATAATCCGACTGTTGTTCTAAAGTCACTAGAAGTTTTAAAACAAATGGAATCTATCACTCAAGAAGATAAAAAACTTGCGTATGATTCTGTTAATGATGAAAATATTAAAAGTATAATTTTAGCAATATAGGAGAGAAAGTATGCGTTACATTATTACAAAACAAAGAGATGATGTTCCAGAAGGTTTCCGTAATCTTACAGAACAAGAAGTTGCAAATGAATTTTTGAAAGTTGATGTTGATAAAAGTTATTTCATCACTAAAAATGAATGGATGGTTAGTTGTTTGAAGATGCTTATTTCTGATGTAGCATCTTTAGATAATGAAGGTCCTGATTCAATTATGGGTAAGATCCAAACTTTATCAGAGGAATTTGATAGATATGACTTAGATAAAAATAAACATATCGACTATGATGAATATAAAAATTTCTTACTAAATAATATTTTTGTTTCAGAATAGTTAGATTTTTCTAATAAAAAAACTCCGGATTTTATTCCGGAGTTTTTTGTGTTTAACATTTATTAAACTGCTGGAGTAGAAGCTTTTTTAGCTTTTCTTTCTTCCCAGAAGTCAACAATCATACTACAGAAGAAGATACTTGAGTAAACCCCAATAATTACACCTAACATCATCGCAAGTACGAAATCTTTAGTTGTAACACCGCCGAAGAAGTACAATGCTGAAAGAGTTAAGAATACTGTTAATGAAGTGTTGATACTTCTTGTTAATGTTTGGTTAACAGAAGCGTCTACGATTTCTCCAAAAGACATTTTCTTGCCATAGTATCTTAGATTTTCACGGATTCTGTCGAATGTAACGATAGTATCGTTAATTGAGAAACCGATGATTGTTAAAATCGCAGTTAAGAATAATCCGTCAATTTGTACATCGCAGAATATACCAAGTAGTGAGAATACCCCTAATACGAAAAGTACGTCGTGCACAAGACCTAAAATTGCTGCAACTGCGTATTCAAACTTGAATCTTAATGAGATATAAACAATCATACCCAAAATTGCTAATGTTAAAGCTAATAACGACATTTTGAATAATTCTTTACCTAGTGTTGGACCAACTGAACTTACTTGGATTAATTCAGCTGATTTATATTCGTCTTGTATAGCTTTTGTAATATTATCAGTTGTTTCAGAACCTTCTTCGATAAATTCAGTTCTGATAGAAATGATTGATTTGATGTTGTTGTTTTCTGCTGTAGGGTTAACATTTAAGATTTGGATATATGGGTTTTTAATACCAATTTTATCTAAATCTGTTCTTGTTTTTGCTACATCATCGTTGTTGACTGTTTCAGGAACACCGTATTGTAGAATTGTCCCGCCAGTATAATCAATACCTACTTTTACTGGAGCATGTGTAGGATAAGTAACCATTGAATAAATCATAGCTGCAATACCAGGTAATAACAAGCAAGCAGATAGAATCATCCAAATGACTCTATATTTTACAACATGCACTGTTTTATTGAAATTAAACATTTTATATTTACCTCAACTTTCCTAGTCTAAAATACCAAAGCGTGCTTTTTCACGTTTAGTTTCTGTCGCTTCATAACCTTTTCCGATTTCGTCTTTAGATAGACCGAATAATGCAGGATATTTTAATTCTCCTGTACCAAAGATTAAGTGCATGAAGTTTTTAGTAACTGTAATTGCTGTAAACATTGAAACGATTACACCGATTGCCAATGTTAGAGCAAAACCTTTAACAACACTTGTACCTAAGAAATACAAAATTATACAAGCTAAAACAGTTGTCATATTTGAGTCAAAGATACTTGTGAATGCTCTATCAAAACCTGAATTGATTGCTGTGAATAAGTTTCTACCAGCTCTCAATTCTTCTTTTGTTCTTTCAAAAATCAAGATATTAGCATCAACTGCCATACCAACAGATAAAATGAAACCTGCGATACCAGCAAGAGTTAATGTAACTGGAACTATCTTGAAGATAGAGAATAAGATCAATGCATAAATTACTAGAGCAATGTCAGCAATGAAACCTGGTAATCTGTAGTAAATCAACATAAATAACATTACTAAGCCAATACCTAGAATACCTGCAAATTTAGATTTTTCAATACTATCAGCACCTAAAGTAGGTCCAACTGTATTTTCTTGAATAATTTCAGATGGAACAGGTAAAGCACCTGCGTTTAGTAAATTAACCATTTTTTCAGCTTCTTCATATTGGAAACCTGAGCCACCGCCAGAGATTTCTGCTCTTCCGCCGAAAATTGCTTCTCTAATTACTGGTGCAGAAATTTCTTCTCCATCGAAGAAGATTGCCATTTGCTCACCAACTAATTGTTGAGTTAATTCTGCGAATTTATTACCACCTTTTGCATTAAATTCAAGAGAAACTGTCCATTGACCAGTTTGGTCTGCACCAATAGATGCAGATTTAAGGTCTTCACCTGTTAAACCAGTTGATTCCCAAAGTAGCATACCTTTTTCATCTCTTTTTGGTTTTTTGTTTGCGTCAAATACTGGTCTTTTGAATTCTAATAACGCAGTTTTTCCTAAAAATGCTTCTGCTTCTTTTAAATCTGTTACGTTCGGAATTTCAACAAGTAATCTTTTTTCTCCAATTTGAGCAACACTTGTTTCTGAAACCCCAAGCTTGTTTACACGGCTTTCGATAGCTACTTGTAAACGGTTCATTACTTCTGGAGTAATTTTTCTGACTGTATCTGTAGTTCTAGCTTCAAGTAAAATTCTTGAACCACCTACAAGATCAAGCCCTAGTTTTGTAGGTTTTTTGTAGATTACGAAAATGCAAGCAATTACGATTGCTACAATTACCCAAAACATAATAATCTTGTTTTTCAATTTTCTACCCTCTTATATATACTATAACTGTTTGTGTTTTAACTAACCTTCTACGCTTAAATCTGCTTTAACGGCATCAATAACTTTGAAAAGTTCAATTTTTTCTTCTTCAGTAAGGCTAACTAGAGGTTTTCTAACATAGTCATTGATATAACCTTTGTAAGCTAATGCAGCTTTAACTGGTGTTGGGTTAGGTGCCATAAATAATTTTCTAAATGCAGGGTATAATTTCTTTTGCATATTTCTTGCTGCAATCAATTCTCCTGATTTAAAGTTTCTAATCATAGATTTGATTTCAGAACCAAATATATGTGATGCAACAGAAATTACACCATGTGCGCCTAATGATAGCATTGGTAGTGTCAAACTGTCATCGCCTGAGTAGATAACAAAATCTTCAGGACATAACATTCTTAGTTCAGTTACCTGATCCATATCTCCAAAGCTTTGTTTAATACCGACAATGTTGTCATATTTTCTAGCTAAGTGAGCAACTGTTTCAGGTAGCATATTAACCCCTGTTCTTCCAGGAATGTTATACAAAATGATTGGAAGAGATGTTGCTTCTGCTACTGCTGAAAAATGTTCAATCATACCTCTTTGATTAGGCTTGTTGTAGTACGGCACAACCGAAAGAATTGCGTCTACTCCTTCTTTTTGTGCAAATTTAGAATATTCAATTGCGGATTCTGTTGAATTTGAACCTGCGCCTAGAATAATTTTTGCTTTGTTTGCCACAGCTCTTTTTACTGAGTTAACTAATTCAATTTCTTCTTCGTTTGTTAATGTTGGAGATTCACCTGTTGTTCCTGCAACAAGTAATGCATCACTACCTGATTCGATTAGCTGTTTTGCTAATGATTCAACTTGATCATAATCAATTGCGCCAGATTTTTCCATTGGCGTAACCATTGCAGTAATGACTTCTCCGCAATCATATCTTAGTGCCATATAAATATCCTCTGCTTCCCTAGTCTAATTACATAACAATTATATTACAAAAGTATTTATATTGTTGAAATATTAAGATATTTAATTAATGTGGGATAAAATTTAAATTTAAAATCTTTTGTGCTAAAATCTAAGATATGAATTGGAAAAATTTACCAAAAAAGAAAAGGTTGTATGTTATTGTAACCGCGCTGATTATAGGGATATTAGCTTGGGCTTTTATTACTGCAAGCGTTATTACGCATGATTTCAATAGAAAACAAGTTGCTGCTCGTGGTGATCAACAAGAAGCTGTTGTTAGTGGAATTATTCTTACTGAAACAAAAGATGAGCAAAAGTATTGGGAAATTTATGGCGAAAACGGTAAATGGGATAGCGTACAAGGTGTTGCTCAATTAGATAAAGTTATTGGTAATTTCTACAAAGATAATGAAGTTTCTATGAGTTTTGAGTCTTCAAAAGGGACTTATGACTCTAAAAAGGGCGATATAATTTTATATGAGGATACTTTTATTGTATTAAAAGATGGTATATCTTTAAAAGCAGATCATCTTCATTGGGAAGATTCAAAATTACCGATTGTAGCAACTGGTAATGTTGAAATTCAAAAAGGAAATCAACTTATTTCTACAGCGGAAAAAATTATAATCAGTCCAGATTATGAAAGTTTTAGAATTGAAGGAAACACAGTTTCAAAAGTTTATGAGGAAAAAAAGTAGTATGAAAAGAATATTAGCAGTATTAGTTTCTACGTTGTTATTAACAGGTCTTGGAGTAAACGCATCAGATTTGATTATTGAATCAAAAACTCAGACTTTTAATGAAGAAGATAGTAAAATTAAATTCAATGGCAATGTAAAAGTTTCCATTGATGATTTAAAGGTTGTTGGTGATAGTGCAGATGTGAATGTAACTAATGACCAAAAGTTAGATACTGCAACTTTCTATGACAAACCTTATGCTTTTGAAATTAAGAAAAATAAAAAAAGAGAAGTAAAAGCAAATATCTTAAAAGTATCATTGATTACAAAAGTTATTAGAGCAGAAGGTGATACTCAATCTATTGTTTTTGAAGGTAAAACTCCGATTGTTGTAATTAACGCAGATGTTCAAGAATATGATACAAAAACTGGTGTAATGACTGCAACTGGTGCGGTTACTATGAAGTATAAAGATATAGAAACTTTCTCTGAAGGTGCGCAAATTACTATGGAAAAAAATGGTGATTTAAAACGTCTTGTTTTAACTACAAATGCAAAGGTTAAACAAGAAAATAATGAATCTTATGCAGATAAATTTATCTATGAAGCTGCTACAGGTAATTTAACAGCTTATGGTAATACTACATCAAATGCTTTGATGGATGATGGTTCTAAATTGGTTTTAAAATCAAGTTTTCAAGAATATAATCAAAAGAAATCTTTGTTTAATGCAAGTGGTAATGTAAGAATTTGGTACCAAGATTATTATGCAGCTGGGCCAAAAGTTACATTATATCCATCTGCAGGTTCTAACAAACCAAATGAAGCATATTTCTCAGGGCGTTCAAGTATTACACAAGGTGTAAGAACAATTTACGCAGATAGAATTAAAATGGTAATCAATCCAAAAAGTTTTGATGCGCAAGGTAATACAAGAACTGTTATTAAAAATATCGGTTCAGGTTCTGATGATAATATGACTTTAGGATTATAATTATGAAAGAAAAAATTGATAAAGCGATAGAATGTTTTAAAAAACAAGATTGGAATGGTGCAATTGATTTATTTACATCAATTGTAGAAATTGATACTGAAAACGCGGAAGTATATAACAATTTAGGTTTGTGCTATGTGAATATTGGTGATGAAGATAAGGCTGAAAAGAATTATCTAAAATCAATTGAATTAAATCCGCAAATTCCTCAATGTTATATCAATTTGGCAGATTTATATTATAAGCAAAGACGTTTAGGTGAAGGTATAAATATTTTAACTTATGCTGTTGAAAATTTGCCTAAAGATATTATTTTTAGACATTATTTGGCGCGTTTTTATATGGAAGATGCAAAGCTTGATTTGGCAATTGATGAGTTGATTAATGTTTTAGAGCAACAACCAGATAATTATGATGCTTATTACGATTTGGCAAAAGTTTATTTCGAGTTTGGAAATTATGAATCTGCGATTGAAAACTTTGAAAACGTATTAGAATACAAACAAGATAACGAATTGATTTATTATTATTTGGCAGAAGCATATCAAGCAAACGATGAGATTGATAAAGCTATTTCTAATTTCTTAAAATCAATTGCAACAAATAATAAATTCACTTTAGCTTATAAAAAAGTTGCAATTTTATTTATGGCTCGTGGCGATTACGAAGATGCCATTGAATATTTGGAAGATTATTTGAAATTTGATATTCCTCAAGAAGAAAAAGATGGGGTAAGCAAATTAATTGAAGGTATTAAATCAAAGGTAAATAGCTAATCTATGAAAAGTAAGTATTGGATAGCGTTTTCTTCTATTGAACAAATTGACAGCAACTTTATTCAAAAGTTGTTTGAGCATTTTGGCGATATTGAAGTTGCTTTTAATGCTTCAATTGATGATTTAAAAAAAATAGATGGGCTTAGTGTTAAAAAGGCCGAAAACTTTTTAAGACATAGAGATAAAGTTGATATTGATAGAACGTTTACTGAAGTTGAAACTCGTGGGATTAATTTTTTAACTTTAGAAAGTGAAAATTATCCAAAGATGTTGCGTCAAATATCAAATCCTCCAGCAGTTTTATATTATAAAGGTAAATTATTTGAGTGTAATTTGGATAAAACTTTAGCGGTTGTCGGTTCAAGAAGAGCTAGTATGCACGGTCGTGATGATTTGAAAAAGATTCTGTCTGGCTTAGCAAATACCGATATTTGTATTGTGTCAGGACTAGCATCTGGAATTGATACAGTAGCGCACACTTCTGCTATTGAAAATAATATTAAAACTATTGGTGTTATTGCTAGTGGATTTGATTTCACTTATCCAACAAGTAATAAGACTCTTTATCAAAATATTGAAAATGGTTATGGAGCATTAGTCAGTGAATATTATCCGACATTTGAGCCGATAAAGTTTAGATTTCCACAAAGAAACAGAATTGTTTCAGGTTTGTCTTATGGAACTTTGGTAGCTGAAGCTTCATTAAAAAGCGGTGCGTTAATTACTGCTAATTTAACACTTGAACAAGGTAGAGAGTTGATGTGTATTCCTGGATTAATCTCTAATCCAAATACTGAGGGAATTTATAAATTATTAAAAAATGGTGCAACTTTGGTTACTGAAAGTTGTGATATTTTAAATGCTTTAGGTTGGGAAGTACAACATTGTTCTTGTGGCGAGCAATTGACACTTCCAATGTTGACAACCGAAGAAGAAAAGATTTTTACAAACCTTGAAATTGAAGAAAAGGGAGTAGATGAGTTGTTGAGTTTGACAGGCATGAAAATTGATGACTTGCTAATAAACTTGACAACAATGGAGCTTAAGGGCATAATAAAGCAATGCGGCGGGGATAGATACGCAAAGGTATAAAGAGAAGAAGATAAATGGCAGAA
>JAFUPZ010000052.1 GCA_017472545.1 bacterium
AAAGAAGTTAGAGAACAAGTTAGACAATGGAAAAAAGAAGGCTTAACTGTTGGTTTAGTTCCAACAATGGGAGCATTGCACGAAGGTCACCTAAGTCTTATACAAAAAGCAGTATCACAATGCGATAAAGTTGTAGTTTCAGTTTTTGTAAATCCAATTCAATTCTGCCCAGGAGAAGATTTAGACAAATATCCAAGAACATTAGAAGCAGATACTAAGCTTTGCGAAGATGCTGGCGTTAACATTGTATTTGCACCATCACCTGCCGAAATGTATGGTGAGAGAGAAATGAGAACTAATGACTTTCTAACCTATGTAATCCCTCCATTTTTCCACGTTCATAAATTATGCGGGAAATCTAGAGTTGGACACTTTGACGGAGTTTGTACAGTAGTAAACAAATTATTTAATATTGTACAAGCTGATAGAGCATATTTTGGAGAAAAAGACGCACAACAACTTTCTATCATTCGCAAAATGGTCGAAGACTTAAATATTCCAATAGAAATTATCCCTTGTCCAATTATCAGAGAAGAATCAGGTCTAGCACTAAGTTCCAGAAATAAATACTTATCTGCAGAAGATAAAGTTCACGCACTTGCGCTATACCAAATCTTAAACAATATAAAACTTTGCTATAAAAAAGGTGTAACTGACGTTAAAGCGCTAAAAGAAACAGCTTTATTTATTATTAATGAACACCACGACCTAGAATATTTAGAGTTTTTAGATGATAAAGATCTAGAAGAAGTAACCACAGCAAACGACAATACTCGTGTATTTATAGCGTGCAAAGTTGGTGGAGTACGTCTAATAGATAATATGCTTTTAGGATAATAAACTGAAAACTGTATAGCAATTAATGAACAATCGTTTTTAAGTACGATTTTATTTCCTTGCGAAAATTTCATTAAAAATTTGACACTCAAAAATCATCCATGCGGCCAGAGCATGATTTAGAGCATGATTGAGGGATTTTCTAAACCTTTAGATTTAGATAAATCCTTCAATCTCAATTGAGAAAATAATCAACCACTTCATGGATTTAAAAACCATATAAACGGATTAGTATATAAAGTGTAGAGAGCAAATTAACAAACGCGGGGGAAATAAAGATGAGAGATTTTAACAAAAAATTGAGAGTGGTGCTTATTGATGATAACGCTAATCACCTTAGAGGTATTAAAGAGTTAATCAATATCGAAAGCAGCTATGATGTTGTAGGAACTACAACTAGCGCTAACTTAGGTATCAATTTAGTTAAAAAATATCATCCAGACATCGTTTTGATGGATATTAATATGCCAGAAAAAGATGGTTTACAAACTATTCAAGCAATTGCAAAATTAGGCTTATCAACAAAAGTTATCGCATTAAGCGGTTATGATGATTCAGACTTAATTTACAGAGCAATGAAATTAGGTGCTAGAGGTTATGTTCTAAAAACTATGGCATCAGTAAAACTTATCAATGCTATTGAAGAAGTTGCAGCTGGTAAAATTTACTTACCATCAGTATTAACTACAAGATTCTTCGAATACTTCCAAACAACAGCTATCGAAGAAACAAAAGCTGCAGAAGGCGAAAATCTACTTACAAGTTTAACATCAAGAGAAAATGAAGTTCTTGAACTTTTAACCGAAGGTATTAACTACAAGAGTATTGCAGGAAAGCTTATTATTTCCGAAACTACAGTTAAAACTCACGTAAACAATATTTTCCAAAAATTACAAGTAAACGACAGAACAAACGCTGTATTATATGCTCTAAGCCACGGCTTTAAGACATCAAAATCAGCAGCGATGACAACTGTATAAAAATTCTGACACGTATAGAAAAGGGTTCCGCTGAGTTTTAGCTGAGCCCTTTATTTTTTAGAGGAAATAATGCAAAAACAAGAACTAACAATTGAAGATCTAAATCAACAAATCAGATGCGTATCACACGAGATAAGAAACCATTTATCAATTTGCGATATGTATTCACAAATAATAAAAAGACACCTTGAAAAAGAAGGAATTTCTAATAATTCAATAGAAAATGCACTTGATTGCATACAAAAATCCATTCAAATTATTGGAACAAATCTTCTTGAACTAAAATCATTAAACCAAAACACTCCACAAGTCATTGATTTTTCAAAGATAATAACTAAAGGTGCAAACCTTGCAAAAGCATACGTAATAGATAAAGACATAGAATTTGAAATCTTTGTAAAAAATACTGACTACATCTACATTGATGAGAACAAATTTTTAGCGTGCATCGTAAACATCCTAAAAAATGGCATCGAATCAATCGAAGGGAAAGGAACAATTGAAGTACTTGCCGAAATTAAAGAAAATTTTGGAATAATAAAATTATCAAACAATGGCAAACCTATACCAAAAGACAAACAACAGCAAATATTTAAACAAGGTTACACTACAAAAACCTCAGGTTGTGGCATTGGACTAGCTTTGTGCAAAAACTTTTTAGAAGCAAGTGGGGCAACACTAACACTAACGCAATCAACAAAAGCAAAGACCACATTCGAAATCAGAGTACCAGTTGCGCAATAAGTATATTAACCCTCTACTTTACCACGTAATTGACCACAAGCCGCATCAATATCAGCTCCGCGCTCTAATCTAATAGTAACCTTTTTGCCTGAATGCTCCATAAGATATTTGAACTTCATAATAGCATTATTAGAAGGTCTTTGGTAATCATTTTTCTCTGTTGGGTTATATGGAATCATATTGATATTACACTTAATATCCTTCAAATATGCGGCTAATTGTTTTGCAGATTCAACAGTATCATTCAAATCTTTAATCAAAAGATACTCAATAGTAATTCTTCTACCAGTTTTTTCTACATAATATTTTAAAGCCTTGTGAAGCTCATCCATATTATATTTATTTTCAATTGGCATTAACTTACGTCTAATTTCTGAATTAGGAGCGTGCAAAGATAATGCTAAAGTTGATTGCATATCCAAATCTGCCAATTTTCTAATTTGAGGAACAATACCAGAAGTTGATAAAGTTAAACGTCTTGCACCAATTTGGAAGTTTTCATTAAAAATTTCCATAGCCTTCAACACATTATCCAAGTTCAACAAAGGTTCACCTTGCCCCATAAATACAACATTTGTAACTTTCAAACCTGTATCACGTTGAATCATTAGAACTTGTTCAATAATTTCACGATACGAAAGATTTCTAATAAAACCTCTTTTACCAGTTGCACAAAAAGAACAATTTACGGCACATCCAACCTGTGAACTTACACAAGCAGTTAAATTCGCACGGTTATCAAATCGCATAAGAACAGTTTCAACGCACTCCCCATCTGGGAATTCAAGCAAATATTTTATCGTACCATCAGAACTAACCTGCTTAACCTTAATTTTTATATCTGTAACTGTTGCAACTTTTTTTAATTCTTCACGAAATTTGATAGATAAATCTGTCATCTCATCAATTTCTTTTACAGATTTAAGATAAATCCAATTATGAATTTGGCGTGCTCTAAATTTTGTAGCACCGAGCGCATCAGTTATTTCTTCAATTTCTTTTAAACTTAGTCCTGAAAGAATTTTCATTCGTACAATTCCTTTATCTTCACTTTGTAGAAGTTTATAATTTCGGCTTCTGCATTAAGTTTAAGTGAAACAGACTCAGATTTCAATTTCCAATCTTTAAAACCACAATTTTTAGGCAAAAACGCAATCGGATTATCAGGAAAATCCTTACATATTTGAGGTCTATTTTCATAATCAGAACATAAATTATCTTCAGTTACTTTTGGACAATGATAAAAATAATAACCAGATTCCCCATTATCTTTTAACATCTGAATATACTCTGGATAAATCTTTTCAACTTCACTCATATTATCATAAGGAACAAACACAGAAAGAAATTGATAAGCATAATTATCACCATTTTCGGCTTTCAATCTTAATTCATCAATAGAAAATTCACTAACCGCAAACTTGCAACAAACACCACAATTAATGCAATTACATTCATCTCTATAAGCCTGTATTTGACGCAAACCAGACTTTCTATAGCCACAATACCTTATATCGAGCATAGATAACACCGCTTGTTGCCACTTAAAACCCTCAGAGCCAACTTTATATGTTTTAAAAATATCACCAACAAAGCCTTCAGGCCTTACACTTTCAACCTCAGCACGAACTTCACCAGCTGTTTTTAGAAAAATTTCTCTATAATCACTTTTCAGCCTATCGTATTCTGCCGTAAGCATAAAAACTCCTAAACGTGTCTTTGACCAGGATTCAATAACAATTCTGCCAACTTATCAGCACCCTCAAAACCTCTTTGTGACATTATTTGAGCTGCTAAAACATTATCATAATCTACAAATCTATGACGAACTTCAAATGAACCTTGAGAAAAATCTATAATTGCATAACAAACTTTTGGTTCTTTTGTCATTGGGCGCCCAACACTACCAACATTTACAACTGTTTGATTTGTATTAGTTTGATACCCACAAGGAACATGAGTATGACCGCACAGAATCAATTTTTCTGATGTACCTTGAATAATTTCTTCAACATATTCCAATGGCATACCTGGTAAAATATCTTCATTATTTGCCCTTGGTGAACCGTGTGTTAATAAAACAGTACACCCTTCAACATCAAGACTTAATATTGGAGGAAGTTGTGCAAGAAACGCTCTATGAGAATCATCAATAATTGAAACATCATCCGCCATTGCATTTGCCATAATTGGATACTGAGCATCCAAAAACTCCATAACCTCAGGACCAAATTGCGCAATCATTTTATCAGTATTACCCTGAATTACAGTCCAAGTATTTTGAGCCATAACATATTCAATAACTTCTTTTGGTTGCGGACCAGCTAGTGCAATATCACCCAAACAAAAAACATGCTCACAACCTTGACTAACAACATCTCCCATTACTGCTTCCAAAGCCTGTGCATTTGCGTGTATATCAGATAATACTGCAATTCTCATATCATATCCCCTCTCTTATTTTTGATGTGATACAATTATTTTATGATAAAAAGAAGAAAATCAAAAGAAATTTCAATAGGAAATGTAAAAATCGGTAATAATAATCCTATTAGCGTACAATCAATGTGCAATACCGATACACGAGATATAGAAAAAACATCCAGACAAATTCAAGAACTTGCAGATGCAGGATGCGAACTTGTTAGATTAGCTGTTCTAAACAAGGATGCAGGAGATGCAATAAAAACTTTAGTAAAAAAATCACCTGTACCTTTGATTGCAGATATTCATTTCGATTATAGACTAGCTATTCAATGTATAAATAATGGAATTGCTGCGTTAAGACTAAACCCAGGTAATATTGGTAAACGAGAAAACGTTGAAAAGGTTGTTTCACTAGCAAAACAACAAAATATTCCTATTCGAATTGGGGTAAACGCAGGCTCTTTAGAAAAAGAATTAAAAGAAAAAGATATTCCACTTTCTGAAAAAATGGTAGAAAGTGCAATGAAACACATCCAAATCTTAGAAGATTTAGATTTTGACTTGATAAAAATTTCACTAAAATCTTCAGATGTCTTAACAACGATTGAAGCCTATCAGTTAATGGCGCAAAAAGTTGATTATCCTCTACATTTGGGTGTAACAGAAGCTGGAACACTAAAAGCAGGATTAGTCAAATCTTCTGTAGGATTAGGCGCGCTACTATCCCAAGGAATCGGTGATACTATTAGAGTTTCGCTAACTGAAAATCCTATCGAAGAAGTTTATGCTGGTTATGAAATTCTGAAAAGCTTAGGATTACGTCAAAAAGGTGTAAACTTTGTATCTTGTCCAACATGCGGAAGAACACAAATTGATTTAATTGGCTTAGCAAAAAAAGTTGAAGAACGTTTCAAAAACTTTGACGCAAATATTACAATCGCCACAATGGGTTGCGCTGTTAACGGACCAGGTGAAGCAAGTCACGCCGATTTTGGGATTGCAGGTGGAATCGGAGAAGGTTACGTATTCAAAAAAGGCGAAATTATTGCCAAAGTACCAGAAAACGAACTTTTAGATAAATTAGAAGAAATCATACTTAAATCATACAAATAATCCATGACTTTGGTTTGTAAACAAATTATAATATTATTGCAACGGTTATAAAAAAAGACTATAATGTAATATTATAAATAAGAGGTGATTATGAAAAAATTATTACTAATTGCAATCGCAGCAACTATTCCAGCTATGGCTCAAGCTGCTGTATCTGTTGACCAAGCAACTCAAACTGAAGTGCTTTTAAACAATGGTTTTTCTAAACAAACTGCTGACATGGTTAACATCAGCAAAAGCAGAGCTACTGGCAGAGAATATTACTCTGACGACGAAAGAGCTTTCCAAAAGCAAAATAAATTTGTAAGATTCTGGAGAAAATTGTATGTATATGCAGACCCTGCAGCGGAAGATTATTCATACTACCACCACAGCACTGACACAACTCCATCATATACAGATTTATAGGATGATTTTAATACTACTAAGTGCTTTCATGTTAATTGGAAGCACTTGTAGTACTGAAGCAATTGAATTTGGGGCGGTAAAATACAATAACACCTTCATCGATTATACAAAAATAGATAAAGAGTCAACATTAAAGTTGGCAGATTTTTATTTTAATAATGCATTAAAATGTAACGATGAAGATGAAAAAAAAGAACTTCTGCAAAAAGCTAGTGGAAATTACTTTATATTGACTCAGATTGAACCTGAAAATATTTATGCAATAGTTCAATTGGCAAGGGTTTATGATTTAGAAAAGCAAGATAGTTTTGCAAAAGCATATTTTTTTAGAGCTTTGAAAATTAACAAAAAAGACCCAACTACAAATTACTATTTTGGAGAATTTTTCTATACTAGAGAAGAGTATACAAACGCTATAAGATTTTACAACATTGCATTTGAAAACGGCTACAAAGAAAACGATGACGTTGTTTTAAAATTAGCAATTATGTATGAAAAATTAGGGGATTTACTAAGAGCAAATATGTATTATAAAAAAGCATATCTAGCAAATCCATCAAAACAATTGGCAAGTAAAATCCGAGAAATTGAATCAATAAAATATAAAAATACGGGATATTATAACATTATAAGAAGGAAAAAATGATGAAACGCATCTTGATAACAATATCTATTTTAGCATTGTTTTTACCTCCTTCTTATGCGTTTTCAACAGACTTAGACACTCTAATCTTTTACCCAGAACAAGAAACTCAAGAACCACAACCTGAAGCTTTTTCGCCTCTTTTAATAGGCCCCCACGAAGTAATTTTTAAACAAAATTCTCGAAGTTTTGATTATATTAATCCAAATTCTAGTGCTAGCCAATTTCCTGGAGGGAGAGGCGCCAATCAGCTTATAATTTATACATCAAAATTTGGTACACACACAGGAACAAATGAATTCGGAACAGAAGCCATTGTTGAAGGCAATACCGTAACAACCCTAAGTGGTGCCGATTCAACAATTCCAAAAGATGGACTTGTTATTAGCGGACACGGCATAGCAAAAAACTGGATTACACAGAATCTATCAGTTGGTTCAAAAATATATGTTGATAAGATCAACAAAACAATCACCGCTTATACCACAACAGAAAGCTATACCTATGAAGCAAAAGCAAAAATTAATGAAGCTAAAGGTATAATTAACTATTACAGAATAAAACTCCCAAATTATAATCACCAATTACCAACTAGCCATATCCAAACTGCACAAAATTACTTACAAGTTGCAGAACTAGAAAGCAAAAACAGCACAGTAATTCGTCAATACACACAAGAAGCTATTGACGCCGCAAATATGGCAATAAAAACTTCTGTACCGTACCTTAAAGACGAATTGAAAGGAACTTGGATTCGCCCAACCGAAACCACAAAAGAGCAAATTATTGCAACATTAGAAAACCTTGAAAATAACGGATTTAACAATATCTTTTTAGAAACTTATTTTCACGGCAAAACAATTTTCCCAAGTAAAACAATGAACAAATACGGATTTATTGTTCAAAACGAGAACTTTGAAGGATTTGACCCATTAGAAATCTGGATAAAAGAAGCTCATAAAAGAGACATCAATGTCCACATCTGGTTTCAATCCTTTTATGTTGGTAACAAACCTCCAGAAAGCAATGCATCAAGTATCCTAGCAGTAAGACCTGATTGGGGTAATAAAACAAAAAAATTCGCCAATACTCCAGGTGCCACAAAGTCCACCTCAGAACATAATGGGTATTTTATAGATCCAGCAAACCCAGAAGTTCAAGCATTCTTATTAGAACTTCTAGAAGAAATCATTGATGAATACAAACCAGACGGCATCAATTTAGATTACATCAGATACCCAAACTCTACAGGAACAAGAAGTAACAATAGCGCTTGGGGATTTACAGAATATGCAAGAAATGATTTTGGAATTCTATACGGAACAGATCCTGTAGAAATATCACCATCAGATCCTCTTTGGCTAGATTGGAACGAATACAGAAGAAATCACATAACAAATTTCGTAAAAAAAGCAGGGAAATTATGCCGAAGCAAAAAAACATACGTTAGCACAGTTATATTCCCTGATTTAGCCTCAGCTTTAGCAACAAAACAACAAGACTGGAGAACTTGGTCATTAAATGGTTATATTGACGGTTTTACACCACTATTTTTAACAAATGATCATAATATGCTTGCTTCAATGATGAATGACGTAATGCAAGTAAAAGCACCTGGAACTGAACTATATGCAGGTCTATTTGTAACATTTATGGGTGGTGCGCCTGAGGATTTAATCCGTCAAATTTACCAAACTCGCAATATGAATGCAAACGGAATAATTTTATTTGACTACGCACATACCACACCTGTTTACACATCAACTTTAATGGCAGGAGCCTTCAACAAAGAAAAACAAAAAGAAAAAGTCCAACCTAAAAAACAAAAAAAGAAAAAAGACAAAAAAGATAAACCCAGAAAAGTAATCACTACAACAAATAGTAAAGGTTCTTGGGTATTCACAAAAGAATAAAACACAAAACGGCGATGAAAATAATTCATCGCCGTCAAACTTTATCTAACTTCTCTTAGTGAACCTGATTTGGCAGTACGTGTAGTGTTATAATATTTACCACCATATGCTGCGCGTTGTTCAGGTGTCATTTGTTTTAAGATTTTACGACCCCTGTCATTCTGAGCGGAGCGAAGAATCTCATTACTTGAAGAAATTTTATCTTGTTTTTTAGCATCAACTTTTTGGTTTTCATACTTGCAATTGTCGTGACCTATTGCCCATCTGAAACCTGCGGTTAATGATACACCATTTCGTCCACCGTTTTGTACCATTGCTTGACCATATGCCATAAAGTGATCTTTG
>JAFUPZ010000004.1 GCA_017472545.1 bacterium
CTAAGATTTGAAACCATTGCACGTACACCAATTATTTCTTTTGCATTAAGAAGATTTGATTCTAAATTATCACGGAACAATGCGTTTGGTTTTCTGACATACAACCCTGATTTATAAACCTTAATAACATCTGCATTTTTCTCAAGCAAGAATTGTGCAAGCATTTTTCTTCCATGAATTTGGTCAATTCTTATAGGTGTAATAAATGCATCAGTACTTGATTGCATTTGAACAACGGCTTTCATCTTTTTGCCTTTTGATTCAAATTTAGCTTTTACAGGAATTTCTCCCTTTGAATTCAAATAAGGTGCAACAGCATCCCCCACAAGAATTTTTAAATCTGAATCAGCTAATGTACCATCTGCAACAAATTTTACATCAGGATTTTTTAGATAATCTTCAATTTTTGCATTAAAATTGATAATTGATTTTTTATTCAAACGCAATTTTGAATCGCGCAATGTAATATCAGAATCAGACATATCAGCGATTAAAAGTTCATCCCAGATAACAGAATTTGTAGCAGGAATTCTGAAAGCAAAACCTTCATTTTTAAACTTACCACGAATTTTTCCTGCCGCAGTAATAATTCCAAACCTTGCTAAATCATTAGATATTATGAAATTTTTAGCCTTATCAGAAAACACAAAGTGTTCCAAATCAGCTTTTGCTAATGCAGTTATATCTTTTATTTCGCCTGTAATTTTTGCATTTAAAGTCAAGAAACCTTTGTCTAAGTTGTATGCATTTTTAATTTCTTTAGGTGCAAACGCTAAATATAATCCAGATAAAGGTATCGCATTTGCATTCACATTCACATCTACAACAGATTTTTCATCAATTTTTCCTGAGATATTCAAAGGTCTTTTATTTATTAATACGTGAGTATCTTTAAATTGGAATATATTGTTATCGAATAAGAAATTCGCATTTATATCTTCAAATAGCAAACCAATATTTTTATCATAAATATTGCCTTCTCTTACAACCAAATTACCTTGAGATTCCATAGTTTTAAAATTAGTTTTAACTCTGAAATCTGATTGTAAATAGCCACCTGCGGACATATTTTCTATACCATTTTTGATATGAATAGTGTCCATATAAGCTTTAATTATTGTCAAAAGATTAGCAAAATGAACTTTTGAGGACTGTAATGAAAAATCTGCATAAGGTTTTTTGCCATAATTTAACTTCCCTAACAATGCAATATTTTCAAGTTCAGTAACATAGAAATTACTATCAATATCCAAAGTTTGACCTTTTGCTAATAAATTAAAATATGATTTTGGCAATTCCAACCCAGAAAGAGTAAGAGTAGTATTATCTACATTTAGATAACCCTTTGCCCAGATTCTTTTATTCTTTCTGCATTGTCTAATCTTTAATTTCGAATTTATGTCTGATTTCAAATTATAATCACGATAAACAGAGACAGGATTAACGAATGGAAGCGCAAATACTGCTTCATCATCAACTTCTTCAACCTCTTTTGGCTCAAATGTTGGAATAAACGTATTCACATCCAAATTTGCAGTAATATTCACATCTTCATCATTTAAAAGCTGAGCATCAGTTTTTAATTTAGCAACTTTACCGTTAAAATACCCAACTTTTAGTTGTTCACCTTTTAAAGTTAATTTATGACCAGCTTTAAGGTCGTTCACAACAGCTTTATAGTTATGTAATTTTAATGCAGGAACATACACTTTTATCTTTGAAGGATCAATTGGCATTGATGCTTCTTCAACGTCTTTTTGAGGATTTGCACGACGCTCAGCACGTTGCTTATTAATAATATCCTCATAAACTTTTGCTACTTTAAATTTTTCACCATTCATAATTTCTACATTTAGAAATGGTGATTCAACTTCTGCACAGGAAACTCTTACACTAAGCCATAATAAACTTGGCAAGAAAACTTTCCCTTTTATTGATTCAGCACTAAATAGTGTTGAGCCATCTGGAAGTTTTACGCTAAGATTTTTAACCTTTGCGCCAGCTTCTAATAGTGGACTTGTGATAACATCGACATCCTCAAAATCAACAACCAATTTGGTACTATCTTTGACCGCTTGTTGAATTTGTGCCTTATACGCATTTATATCAATTGTTCTTGGTAGAACAAATAAGAAAACTAAATACAATACTAGTAAAACGGATAAAAATACATAACCTGTAATTTTAAAAATTTTATTCATAAAGCCTCCGTGTAATATCCCTAAAAAAAGTATAAAATAAACATGCCTGAATACTAAAAAAACAGCTCAATGAATTTACATTAATATATAATTACTTCAACATAAAATGATATTGCTGGAATAACACTTCCAATGCACCGAGTTCACTATTTGAGACGTGTTTGAACACAAACATTGTATCATCTTTTGGATTAATTATACAAAAGCTTCCACAATATTCTTTCAAATCTTTATAAGCAGTTCTATCATATCTGAGCAAATATTTTGGTTTTGCAAATTCATTGCGCTCAATGATATTAAATGAATCTGGATACATCGAAATTAATTTAGTCACCTTTTGATAAAAAGGACCAAAAGCATTTTTATTTTCTTTCGTATAATTTCTTGGAGTAAACACAATAACAGTATATTTGTTTTTAGCATTATAAATAACTGAAAAATCTTTATTATATTTAAAAAGATCTTTTACATAATTGGGTATTTTATACAAAGTATACCTAACTTTTGACTCAGCTAAATACCCAGTAAGAACACGAGGAAGAGATTGAGAAGTTTCTGTTTGAAAATATTCATACTGTTCCCCATAACGAGTCTTGGAAAACACATGTAAATCTTGCAGAGTAAACAAACCTACAATTAAAATACAAAAAAATATAAGCAAATACTTCATACCTAAACTTCCTTGAGTTTATTATACAATAGATTCCAAATAAAAAAAAGAGCCTCTATGAGGCTCGTTGGAATTAAGAATAGCTGGAAGTATGAAAAAGATTAATTATATTAAACCTTATAATCAGATTTATACTATTAACTATCTGGCTAAAGATTTATAGTAAATCAGCTAGATTGGAAATATCACAAATTATCTGTTTGTGGTATTGTGTCATGTGTAATAAGGGGGATTAATGAAAAAAAGCTATATTTTTGGAACTCTTGTAGGGATTATTTTAATATTATTTTTCACAAGCATATTGTACAGTTTGGATAGACACGAAGAACAACGTGATGCAAACACTCCACGCATTGGTAAAAAAATGTGGACATACAATATGAATAAATACGAGTGGAGAAAATATAGCGAAAACGATTCTGATACATCTAAAGAAGAAATCGTACTTCAAGTAATGATTCCTGATGGAAAAGGAGAATATGACGGATATTATTTATTAACAGATAATGCACAAGTTCCAAAAGAAAATGTTTGGATTGGCGAAAGTAGCCAAGAATTCTTGAGAAACAAAAAACTTTATTCGTTTTTCCCAAGACATTATGAATTCTACGAAGTTATCTTTAATGGAGTAAAATTTGTTCCAAGAAAATTGGAAGATAATGAAATTAAAACTCTATTTAAAGGATATGAAATAATAAAAATTTCAGAACTAAAAAAAGGAATTCTTGAAATCCCATACTCAAAAAGAAACAACCAATTTATATTAATAAACGATATTGGAGAAGATTTTTATAAATATTACATCGTACCAAACGACAGTAAAAAACTTCAACTTGGAGAGTTCTCAAATCAATTCAAAGTTACCGACAAGGTTGATATAAAAATACAAAGATTAGAAGGTTGTACTAAAGCTTATCCTTGTTTTGAAATAAATATAAAATAACTTTTGTTTGTGATATTGTATTTTCAGGCAGGAACTATGATTTCACTTATTACAAATCCAATAATTATATCAGTAGTTTTACTATGTATACTGTGCTTATGCAGAGTTAATGTTTTATTAGCCTTAATTATTTCCTCAGTTATTGGAGGATTGGTTGGGCATATTAGCTTAGCAGAAGTTATGGATATTTTTATCAAAGGTATGGGTGGAAATTCAGAAACTGCTCTTAGCTACATTTTACTTGGAGCATTCGCAGCATCAATGACACATACAGGCCTTGCTCCAATATTATCAATGAAAATTGCTAATGCAATTCAATCAAAAAAATTATTATTAATACTAATACTTACAGGTATTGCAATACTTTCTCAAAACCTAATACCAGTACACATTGCATTTATACCAATATTAGTTCCACCACTTTTGGTGATTATGAATAAACTATGTATCGACAGACGTGCAGTAGCATGTGGTTTAGCTTTCGGTCTAAAAGCACCGTATATTGTTATTCCTGCAGGTTTTGGATTGATTTTCCAAGGATTGATTGCTGAAAATTTAGTTAATAATGGCGTTGAAATTGCTAAAAATGAGATTTGGAAATCTACTTGGGTACTTGGTCTAGCGATGCTAATAGGTTTAATCGTTGCAATATTTCTAACTTACAGAAAACCTCGAATTTATGAAAACTTAGAAGTAAAACTAACACCAGAAAAAGAAGATCTAGAATTAAACAAAAATCACTACATAACACTTTGCGCTGCAGTTCTTACTTTAATTGTCCAGTTACTAACTAATTCTCTACCGTTAGGCGCTTTAGTTGGTTTGGCAGTAATCTTTGGATTTAAAGCAATTGACCACAAAAAAATGGACAAATTGATTAACGAAGGTGTTGGTTTGATGGGTTATGTTGCATTTGTAATGCTTGTTGCGGCAGGTTTTGCAAGTGTAATGAAAGCTACTGGCGGTATTGACACTTTAGTAAATACAATTGCACCTTATATGGCATCAAGTAAAATCCTAGCAACAATATTAATGCTATTTGTTGGTTTATTTATAACAATGGGAATTGGAACATCATTTGGAACAATACCAATATTAGCAGTTTTATATGTTCCAATTTGTGTAAAACTAGGATTTAGCATTCCATCAATAATCATAGTTCTAGCAGCTGCTGCAGCGTTAGGTGATGCAGGTTCTCCAGCATCAGATACAACACTTGGCCCTACAGCTGGTCTTAATGCTGACGGACAACACAACCATATTTGGGATACTTGTATACCAACATTTTTACACTATAATATCCCTCTTATTGTTATGGCAATTTTAGCAGTTGCAATTCTTGGTTAAAAAATTAATTTTATTTAATATTCTATTCTTTTGAAAATCCTTGTATGTTATTATTAGCATGTTATGGCTGATGTAGAACAACAATATGTACCGCTCCACCTGCACACTGAATATTCATTGCTTGATGGTGCTATAAGAATAGGGGAACTTCTTAATTTCTGTAAGGAAAATAATTTTCCAGCAGTTGCTGTTACTGACCACGGTGTAATGTACGGCGATATGGAATTATACGAACTTGCAATGAATTCTGGGGTTAAACCTATTATGGGTTGCGAATTTTATGTTCACGATGGCGACATCACCGAACACGACAAAAACAACAACCCTTGCTATCACTTGGTTCTTCTTGCCAAAAATAATGCAGGCTATGCAAACATAATAAAACTTACGTCTATTGCATGGTGCGAAGGTAAATACGTAAAACCAAGAATTAATTGGGAGTTAATCGAAAAACACCACGAAGGTTTAATTTGTTGCTCAGCGTGTTTGGGGGGTGAAGTTCTTCAACGTCTACAAGAAGGAAAGTATGAAGAAGCAAAAGCTGTTGCAAAAAAATACAAAGATTTGTTTGGTGAAGATTACTATATAGAACTTCAAGATCACGGCTTAGACGAACAAAAAAGAACTAATCCAGACTTGATAAAAATTGCCCAAGAACTTGATATTGAAATGGTTATCACAAACGACTCTCACTACTTGAGATTGGAAGATGCTGATATGCACGACACATTATTGTGTATGCAAACAAACAGCGATAAAGATGATCCAAATCGTTTCCATTTCCCTAACAATGAATTTTACGTAAAAACTCCATCACAGTTAAGAGATTCTTTCCGCTGGATGGATAGCGAAATGTTTGACAGATGTATAAAAAACACTGTAAAAATTGCTGAAAAATGCCACGTTACAATTGAAACAAAGAGTCCTCTACCAGAATACGAAGTTCCAGCAGGACATACTATTGATACTTATTTAGAATACATTGTACATTGTGGATTAAAAAAACGTTATGGCGAAGATGTCTCAAATGAGATTAAAGAACGTGTAAAATATGAATTAGGCGTAATTCAACAAATGGGCTTTTCTGCATATTTCTTGATTACTTGGGACTTTATCCATTACGCAAAAACTCACGGTATACCTGTTGGACCAGGTCGTGGCTCTGCCGCAGGTTCAGTTGTTGCCTATGCGCTTGAGATTACAGACCTTGACCCAATTGAACATAAACTGTTGTTCGAAAGATTCTTAAACCCAGAACGTTTTACAATGCCCGATGTCGATATTGACTTCTGTATTGAACGACGCGGCGAAGTTATTGACTACGTAACTAAAAAATACGGAGAAGATAGAGTTTGTCAAATTATCACTTTTGGTACTTATGCTGCAAAAGCCGCATTCAAAGGGGTTGCAAGGATTCTAAAAGTTCCATTCGCTGAAGCCAACAAACTCGCAGGCTTAATTGAACCTGCAATTGAACTTGCGCTAAGTATCAACGATAAAGCAAAAACTCTAAAAAAAGCAATGGAGTATGATGGTTCAGAATTAAAAGCATTGTACGACAAAGACGAACAAATTATGATTGACCCAACAGAAGGCAAAACTGTTGGTATGAAAAAACTTATCGACTTAGCAGTTGGTATTGAAGGCTTAAAGAACAACACAGGTACGCACGCGGCAGGGGTTATCATTGCACCAAAACCACTTAATGAAATCCTACCAATCCAACCTTCAAAAGATGGTATTATTCAGACAGGTTATCCGCCACATGCTGCTACTGAGTTCTTAAACCTATTAAAAATGGACTTTTTAGGTCTACGAAACCTTACAACGATTTATAAAACAGTTGATATGATTGAACGTCGTCAAGGTATCAAAGTTGATATTAACAACATTCCACTTGATGACAAACCAACTTATGAAATGTTAATGACTGGAGATACTGATGGTGTATTCCAGCTTGAATCACAAGGGATGAAAAACCTTGTAAAACGTCTTAGACCAGACGTTTTTGAAGATTTAGGTGCGTTAGTTGCACTATTCCGACCAGGACCATTGGATTCAGGGATGGTTGATGATTTTGTGGAAAGAAAACACGGTCGTCAAGAAATCTCATACGCTCACCCATCGTTAGAACCAGTATTAAAAGATACTTACGGAACTATTGTATACCAAGAACAAATCATGCAAGTGTTCCAAATTCTTGCAGATTACTCACTTGGTCAAGCAGACATGGTTCGCCGTATGATGGGTAAGAAAAAAGTTGATGAGATGGAAAAACAAAAAGGTTTATTCATCGAAAGATCAGCAAAACACGGTATGACATCAAAAGATGCCGAAACTTTATTCAACCAGATTCTAAGTTTCGCATCATACTGTTTCAACCGTTCGCATTCAGCAGCATACGCATTTGTAGCATATCAAACAGCTTATTTAAAATGCCACTATCCTGTGGAATATTTGTCTGCGCTTTTATCAAGCGTTTCAAGTGATCAGGAAAAAACTCAACTCTATATTGAAGAAGCTTTGAAAAAGGGGATTAAAGTTTTACCACCTGACATTAACAATTCATTAGCAACATTCACACCTGACGGAGATAATATTAGATTTGGACTTGCGTCAATCAAACAAGTTGGTGAAGGCGTAATTGAAGATATTATCCGAGAAAGAGAAGAAAACGGACCATTTAAGTCAATTTACGATTATATAAAAAGGGTTGATGTTAAATGTACAAATAAAAGAACCCTTGAAGGTTTAATCAAGGCAGGAGCATTTGCTCAAATCGAAAAAAGCCGTAAACAGTTGATGGAAAACCTTGATTATATCTGTTCAACTGCATCAAAAGAAGCTAAAGAAAAAGAATCTGGTCAAGGAAGCTTGTTTGACATGCTTGGGGATACCGCATCAATTGATAATGCTAAATTCAGTCTTGGTGGTTCTGACGAAGAATATGATGCTCGTCAAATCCAGCTATTTGAAAAAGAGTTTTTAGGATTCTACGTAACAAGTCACCCATTATCGACAATTAGAGATAAATTACCATTTTTAATGACACACAAGATCTCTGAAATTCCAGAAATCGCAAATGAAAAAGTTGTTACAATTTGTGGCTTGGTTACTGCAACAAAACAGATTCCAACCAAAAATGATCCTACCAAATTTGTCAGATTTGTAACAGTCGAGGATTTGACAGGAAAAATTGATACTCTTGCATTTAACTCAAAAATCGCAGAGTATAATGAATTCTTGCAGAGTGAACAAAGGATTATCGTTTCAGGAAAAGTAAGCCGTAGAAGTGACGAAGATCCGCCAATTATTTTAATCGACACGATTAAACCTGTGGATAATTCTAACATTTTCACTATCGAACTTAAAGAAGAGATGAAGTATGAAGAGCTTTTCTGGTTAAAACAACAGCTTTGTCAGCATAACGGTTCTGACCCTGTAATGTTAAAATTAAAAGATTTGACAGGAGAAGTGAAGATATTAACCTCTTCAATATTCTGGGTAAATTCAACAAACGATTTGGTTAACACTTTAAAGAAAAGTTTTGGAAACAAGATAGAAATATCAATCAAATCAATGGATACAGATTTAAAAGACGGAGATGAATAATCTCCGTCTTTTAACATTTCCCCTTTGATTAAAATATTTAGTGATACCAGAGACTAAATCTCTCTGAAAGACAGCTAAATATTTTAATCTTGGAATACATAAACTAATTCATATAGCCAATTAGATTTATATAGACATATAAAAACCGAACAAAAAATTTTTTGCACAAAATAAAAAAAAAGTTGTTGCATTTTATTTTTTAGCATGTAGAATAAAGAAGTAACCCAAATATGCGGGGGTAATTCAGTGGTAGAATGCCTCCTTGCCAAGGAGGATGTCGCGAGTTCGAGCCTCGTCTCCCGCTCCATAAAAGACCGTAAGACTTTAGTCTAGCGGTCTTTTATTTTGTGAAAGACGATGGCGAGAACGAGCCTCTTGCGAGTGAGAACTCGTTGCTTTAGCCCTTTGCGAAGTATGAGCATTAGGGATAAAGTACCTACTTGGCTCCCGCTCCATAAAAGACCGTAGGACTTTTGTCTAGCGGTCTTTTATTTTGTGTAAAGACGATGGCGAGAACGAGCCTTTTGCGAGTGAGAACTCGTTGCTTTAGCCCCTTGCGAAGTATGAACATTAGGGATAAAGTACCTACCTGACTCCCACACAACAAGTAAACAATATTTATACTGCACTATAGAAGATGTTTTTGCCGTGGGAATCTAATCCGCCTGATGGGTAAAGTCCATTATTTCGCGTAGCATTTGCTATATTCTCTAACCAATCTTTACTTCTTCCAACATCACCAAAATAAGGATAATATACCTCCGTTGCCAAAGCTTTCTCTCCACCTCGAACTTTAAACAACGAAATTAATGTTGAAAGATGTTTATGTGAGTCATAAGGATTTTTTATACATCCACCAATTGGAGTTAAGGCTGGATGCGCTATTGTCATATAACCATATTTTTGTTCTCTGATTATGTCCATTGCATCAGACATATCCATACAATAATTTTGCAACTCTAATTTCGGCTCATATTTTGTTTGAACCCTATCAAATAAGACCATTACACTCTTCTCTTCAGATGGATAAAGCTTTGTCTTTATGTAACTTTTTAAATAGTACCAAGGATAATTTAATCCCTCTTTTAAGGTTGCAGAAAACTCGCGCGCCTCATCCATATTTATTCTAGAGGCAACCTCTCTTACTTGGGAATTGTTTAGCTCTTCTACAAACTTACCAAAAAACTCTGCAGCTACATCTTTACGCGCAATTTTTGTTGCATCTAAAAATTCATTTAAAGATTTATCAAACGGATTTACGCAATTAACAACCATGTGAATAGGAACAGGTTTTGTTAAATTATTTCCCAACATCCTATTTTCAACAGACAATTCTGTCCCAAAAACAACTCGCAAATTCTTATATTTTTCAGGATTTTCTAAAATAATTTTCACAGCTTCTTTACAACCTTCAAGAGTGTCATGGTCCGTAATTGCAATCGTAAACGGAGCATCTGGAGCCAATACATTTGATTTTTCTTTATTAACTTTAAATACTTCATCTGCATATTCCGCAGCCTGATCTAACAATTCTCGAACAGTCATCTCTCCATCTGAGCGCAATGTATGGTTGTGTAGAGAAACCCTAAAATCTCTACTCACAACTCCTGCCAAATGATAATCATCTTGCGCCGCAGTAATTAGACTTTTCCCTGGAGTATAAGCCTCAGGATGCCCAGAAAATTCTGAAATTATTGCTTTATATTCCTGTCCTCCGATGATTGATCTCAACAATGGAAGCTTTGTCTCAGGAAGATTTAACGCCTGCAAAAGAACTTTTCGATACTCAATATCTTGTGGGAATTTACTCATCGTACTATCGATAATTTTCTGAACACTACGAGCTTTAATCCCCTTATGAACAATAACTCCACCTATAATCGCGCCAATCCCAGCACCAACAGTCGCAAATTGTTGTATTGCAGAATCTTTACTATTATCAACTCTATCTTTCGACTCATTTGTTTTATTAACTCTTGTTCCGAAAAGAATATGTGATATTTGTAACGGCTGAATTCGCATCGGTTTACCTCATTAATGCTCTTATCAAAGGTGCAAACATATCTTGTCCAGGTTTACTAAAATATTGGCTAAATTCTGTTGTAAATTCTCTATTATTTGCACAAGCAGATTTTATCAAGGCTTTTATAAACCGTAATTGTTTATCAACATCCCATCTTGGAAATTCATACGCCAAAGCATCACGCACAACTCGTTTTGGTTTTTTATCTGTGTGGGTCTTTAATGCCGCTAATTGGGACAAATTAACAGATTCATAAGGTCTAGCAGGGAGAACTAATGAATTAAAACCTTTTAAAACTGAGCCCTCTCTGATCGCTTCTAAAACAAAACCTACATTTTTAATATTTTCTCTAGAAGGATTGGTTACTCGAACAATGTCATTCCCTGCTTTTGGGAATTTTTGGCAATACTCAACCCAAAATGGATTTGCAGCAACATAATCATCCATGTATTTTGCAGCATCTCTACCCAGTTCGTCGCGTAAAATTTTTTGTTGACTGAAATCAACGTCACTTACAAATTGATAATCGGCCTGCAGCTTTCGATTTGGAATATCTTTTTCATCTACAGCTTTAACTAATGTTTCAATTTGTTCTTTTGTATAAACTTGCGGAAAAGCTGCCTCATCATGGTTATAACTTAACAACCTTTGATCAGTATATTCCCAAAGTTTCCCCTTAAACTTATCAACAGCCTCAATATCTCCTTGAGGATAACCTGTACCTTGCAAAATCACATAAGCCTTGTCTAAGTCACTGCCAGGAAAAGCTTTTCCTCTCCCCACAGAACAAAGTCCATCATAACCAGCCAAAACAACATTATATCTATCAAAATATAAATCACGCTGAGCCTGCTCAACAGCACCTAAAAAGGTGTTTCTAATATTACGAGAAACGACCTTCAAATTAGGAAAACCTGTAAAGTCCTCATAAAATCTTACAAATTCACGCTTATCAGAAGAATAATTTAATCTATCTAAAAACGACAAGTTCTCTTCTCGTATACGATTGCAATTATAAAAATCAAACGAATCATCTCCAATATCAAGATAATTTCCTGACTTTAACTGAGTATAAAGTCTTATTGCCTCGCTACCAGTAATGTTTCCTGTTCTCGAAACCCCAAAATTTTGCGGTTTAAGTTCCCAAGGTCTGTTTCCAAAGGAAATCTGTCTTTTATTTTTTGGTGATTGTTTTTCAAATGTACCAACCTGTAATTTGTTATTTGATGAAAGATTTTCACCACAATTAACACGACAAGAAACAACAGGCGTGCTTACCTTCTGACCAATTATGCAATCTATTTTCATATATACCCCTTATAATCAAAATTTAATATAAAAGATATTATTATGTCAAGGATTTTAAGACTTAATCAATAAAATTTCTGACTCTGTTAATCCATATAATTTTGCAATTTTCTCATCAAGAATATTAAACAATTCATCATATTTTTTATTAGTATATATTATCTCATCAACCAATCTCACAACCTCATCTTGAATATTTTGCCCAACAAAAGGAATAGGTATTTGCTCGATGTGAGAACGTAAAACCTTTATTGAGTTGAATTGTTTTTCAAAGAAAAACTGAGCAACACTTGAATTTAATACCGCCAAAATATACTTAATAGAAAGTTCATCAATTTGCGGAATCAATATATTACAGCTATTCAAAGATAGAGTTTGTTTATCATCATAAGCAAAAACAAGTTTTTTACTGATAAACTTATAAAATAATTTTTCCTTTGCTCGATAGCTACTTACTGGTGCAACTTGTTGAAATTCATTTGGCTTAAAATCTATATAATTACCTGAAATTTTATATTTGAACTTTGAAATATCGGTACCTTTGAGAATGACTTCATTATTTGCAGTTTTCAAAGTTGAAACATACTTTTTATTATCGCCAGTAACAATTCCTAACGCAAATTCTGCCCTATTTTTAAGGGTTATTTTATTTTCAATAGAAGTTATTTTTTCAATAAGTGCATACTCTTGATCATCCATTAAAAAATTAAAACAATCTGGATGCACATTACGCTCAGAAGATACTACAAATTCACGCTTTGAATTTTTAACAACTAATCCAAGAGTCGAAAAAGGTTTGTTGTTCTTTTGTATCTGTACAATTATACTAGGACATTGTACACCGTCAAAAACTTCTCCCAAATATTCAATATATTTAAACGAACTATTACTCATTAAATATTTTCGAATAGGAGAATGAGCTTTAACAGTCAAAAATGCCTCTGGCAAAACAAACGATAAAACCCCACCATCCGCTAAATCTAATAGTGCTTGCTCGACAACAACATCATATGATTCGACATTTGCTCCCACTGCAGATTTATATTTCTTTTTTAAAAACGACTTTTCTTCATCCGAAAAATTCACACCCCAAGGAGGATTTCCAATAATATAATCATATTTAACTTTAGATTCAGTGTTCAGATAATTGCATTGAAACACTTGAGAATATATAACATCCTTGTCTTTTACACAAAATTTTAATGCATAATTTATTCTAGCGATTAAAACACTCATTAAATCAATATCACTTGCATAAACATTCTCCGCCGAAAAACCAGATGGCAAATGCAAGATAAAATTCCCAGTTCCACAACAAGGGTCATAAACAGACTTATCGGCTAATGATTTTTCATGAAACAATGACTTGCATAGATTTTTCACAATAACTGTAGGTGTGTAGTACGCTCCAGAAGATTTGCGAGAATCAAGATTTCGCAAAGAGATATATAAAAATCCTAAAATATCTTCATTTTCTTCACTAATCAATTCTTCCTGAAACAGCTTGGGGTATTTGTCAATCAATGAGTTTGAATATCCGAAATTATCAATAATATCTTGAACTAAAAAATCACAACCAAATCCAGCAAGCATTTGGCGCGCAAAATAGACTATTATAGTTGAGATAGCTTTTGGTGTAAGTTCAACAGCAGACTCCTCAACTTTTTCTAGAAAGGCTTGTAGAGATTTCAAATTCTTCGAATCTGCAGAAATATAAGAAGAATAACGACTATTCCCTGAAATGTATTTTTTATTCCTTCTACTTTTTAACACTCCATTTTCGGTCGATTCAATCGTTTTTTTTAATTCATTAAGATAATCTTCACTAAAAAAAGGTATCCCCTCTTTTGTACACTCTGGAATAAGCTTGCCTAATTTTACCCAATTTTTACCAGTTGCATACGATATAGAAAGGTTTTTACATAACATTTCTAATGAAATATAACCCCCTTCTAATAGTATATTTGGCATAAATCTCCCTCTAAAGTTCTTAAATAAATTATATTCATTGTAGAAAAGCTTGTCAATTAATTACAAAAAAAGAGACCCTCGCGAGCCTCTTTTTTAAATCTATAAACAATCGATTAGTCTTTTTTACCGTATCTTTTGTTGAATCTTTCAACTCTACCTTCAGAGTCTAAGATTTTTTGTTGGCCAGTATAGAATGGGTGGCAGTTGTTACAAATTTCAACTGTTAAACCTTCTACTACAGAACCAGTTTCAATTTCGTTACCACAAACACATTTGATTGTAGTTTTTTTATAATCTGGATGAATTCCGCTTTTCATTTTCTACCTTCTTTCCTTCAAGATTCCAAACTTGAATATTATTTACATTCGACTATTAAAATTCTATAATGCTAAATCTGCAAAATCAAGTCTTTTTTAATTTTCTTAAACTTGAGCAGCTTTAGTTTTAGCAACCAACTGATCCATAAATGCGTCATACTCTTGGAAGTTAAGATTTTTGATTTGTACAAACATTAGGTAATTGGATAATCTACGAGATATTAAAGGATCTAATCCTTGAATTTCTGCAGCCAATAATTTACCTTTCATAACTTCAAAGTACTGCTGCTTCAAATTCCTTGGGCACAACGTAAAATGTTGTGAGTATACATTATATTTATATTGGAAAAGAGCGTATTTATAAGATTCATAGACTCCCAACTTCATTATTTCTTCTTCAATTAAGTCTACAATATCGAAAATATCAAATGCTTTTTCTGAAACTGTAGCAGAAACAGATGTGTGGTGATAGTTTCTATAACGATAAAATACATCATCAGAAAATTTTATTACATTAGCATTCAAAAACGCTTTTATACAGAAACATTGATCTTCATATTTAAGACCTTCTTCAAACCTTAAGCCAATATCATCCAAAAATGCTTTTCTATAAATTTTATTAGCAGCAGACAAATTACGAGAAAATGGTCTTTTACAATCTTCAAAAGTATGAATTGAATCTTCTGAATCATGATTATTCCAATCTGAAGACTCAAAAAATACAAATGGTAAAATGTCATTTTGCCCTTCAACATAAGAACTAACATTAAACATCCAAATATCAACAGTCTTGTCTGACTTGTTTACAGAATCCACAAATGATTGATACAAGTTTAAATACACCCAATCATCAGAATCAATAAAAGAAATATATTCACCTGTTGCAGCATTTATACCTTTGTTTCTAGCAACACTAGCACCAGAATTTTCTTGAGATAGAACAACAATTCTATCATCTTTTTTTGCATACTCGTTTAAAATTTCAAGACTATTGTCACTTGAACCATCATCAACACAAATTATCTCCAAATTCGAATACATTTGAGCCAATAACGTATCTAAACATTTTGGTAAATATTCACCTGTATTATAAACAGGTACTACTATCGAAACTTTAGCCATAAGTAGATAATAACACTTAAATCGCTTCAACGTCAAGATAAACAAACTTGACTCAAGATATAGATAGTGGGATAATTTGGTTATGTTTAAGTATTATGGAAAAACTGCACCATATCTATTTTTACTACCTGCAGCAATTGTTTTGATTGTATTCTTTTTTATACCATTTTTTCAAACTATATTATTAAGTTTTCAAGACTATTCAACTAACATTTACCACGCAACCTTTGCAGGACTACAAAATTATATTGATATTTTACATAACCCAATATTTTACAAAGTTATGTGGAACACATTGCTATATTTAATTGTTGCGGTACCGATATTGGCTATACTGCCACTATTTTTAGCAATCCTAATTAATCAAAAAATAAAAGGGATAACTTTATACAAAATACTTATTTATCTTCCTGTTATTGTTTCAATCGTTGTTGCTGCAATTGCCTTCAAATGGCTCTACGCAGAACAAGGAATCTTGAATTACATATTAAATGTTTTACATATTAATTCTATTGGATGGCTAACTGACCCTAAATATGCGATCTATTCAGTAATAATTGTCACAATATGGAAAGGTATCGGCTATTATATGATGATATATTTGGCTGCACTCATGAGTGTACCCAAAGAATTATATGAAGCGTGTGACATTGATGGTGCTGGATTTTTAAGAAAGCATTTGACAGTAACAATCCCTCATATAATGCCAACAATTGCTCTTGTTACAACAATAAGTTCAATTTCTGCAATGAAGATTTTTGCAGAAATTTATGTAATGACAAAAGGTGGGCCACTAAATTCCACAAAAACAATTGTTTACTATATTTATGAAAAAGCATTTGAAAACCTTGATTTGGGATATGCATCCGCAATGGCAGTAATTTTGCTGGTTATTGTAATGATATTTTCGCTTATAAACATCTGCTGTTTTGAAAGGGGGAAATATCAAGTATGATAAAGCTAAAAAATATTTGGATACATTTAACATTGATATTTGTATCACTACTTTCAATATTTCCATTTATTTGGTTATTATCAACATCACTAAAAGGAAGTGGTGAAAACATTTTTGCATACCCTCCAACTCTTATACCTCAGGATTTTACATTTGCAAACTATGTTGGAGTTTGGCATAGAGTAGATTTAATGAGATATTTTATCAACAGCATGATTGTTGCAGGAGGAACCGTTCTATTGAACTTAATACTTTCATCTCTTGCTGGATACCCTCTTGCAAGAATGGAATTTAAAGGTAAAAAAATTGCATTTTTTGCAATCCTTGCCACTATTATGGTTCCATTCCAAGCAATTATGTTGCCCGTATATTTAATAACCCTAAAATTACATTTGGTAGATAGCGTTAATGACACTATGGGATTTATTGGACTAATAATGCCGTTTGCGGTCAGTGCGTTTGGAATATTTCTTATGAGACAAGCTTTCTTAGCTATCCCTAGAGAAATGGAAGAAGCTGCAATCGTTGATGGTTGTAATGTATTCCAAGTATTTTGGAAAGTTCTTCTACCAATGGTAAAACCTTCTCTTGCAGTACTTGCAATATTCACTTTCATTGGCTCTTGGGGAGAATTCTTATGGCCAAGTATCGTTTTGACAAAAGAAGCTATGTACACTCTTCCTGTTGGAGTGAACAATCTTCAAGGAATGTTCTCCTCTAACTGGAGATTCATCGCAGCAGGTTCAATAATTTCGACAATACCAATCATAATCTTTTTCTTAGCAATGCAAAAATACTTCATTTCTGGTGAAAACGAAGGCGCAGTCAAAGGTTAGCACAAAACAAAACTAAGCAAGCTCTAAATTATTTCGATACATTCTCGAAACATCAAGCTTAATTTTACGTCTAGATTGAACAAAAATTGTTTTTGCATAATCCGTAATATATTTCGGATTTATATTCAACTTGTCAAAAGTACCATCTCGATAAAGCTCAATAAGCCTATCAACATACATTTGACAATACTTAGGAGTATTTGGACGACGTTCTAACTGCTCAACGAAATCAATACTTTTTCTAGCGGAGTTCTCTCTAGTTGTAGCAACACCAAAATTCGACATCACATCAAGTCCGCCACAAGATCTTGGTAAAAGATGCTCAATTGATGCTAATGATGGCCAAATTAAACGATAACCAACTTTTTCTGAAGGTTCAGTTGCAATCTTCATAATATAAGCTGGTAAATAATTTTGAGAAGTTGGAAGCTTCTGAGCAATAGCAATTATATTATCCTGAACTTCGCTTTCTGGATAATCCTCAATAATTCTTACAACATCATAGATAAAAGATTTCCTTGTAAAAGGAACAATGATTTCTTCTTTATTTAATTTAAGTTTTGAAATTTCAATTAACTCTTTTAACTGTTCGTGGTTACGTAATATTGATTTTTTTAGAATATATTCTAAAAACCTAATAACTTTTTTCTGATTTGCAATAGTTTTATCATTTGTTGTATTCGAAAGGTGTTTTGATTCTTTAATCAATTTATTCATAACCTTTTTGGCTTTGATATTTTGACCATTTGCAATATCATCCTTAATCTTACACAACTTATATTTAAACTCATAAGATGAAAATGGAATCAAAACAGGACGTTCATTTAACTTATTTTCAGCATCTTCAATAAGAAGCTTGAATCTTTGTTGATACAAAGGAGGTAAATTATTAGAAGCTTCCAGAATCTCGTGGAAAATCGGCATTTGTGACTTTCTCAAAATTCTGCTATATATAGGTTTAACCTCTTGTAATAACTCTTTTAAATTTTTTCTCGGATGAATTTTAGAACGTTCATACAAAATTTTAAAGGCTTCAGCCTCAATAGTTCCAGCTGAAAAACTATCTGCATAAGGCGTTAAGATTTCAAACACTTCTGGAGCAGGACGACTGAATACCCTATTTTTCATCCAACGACTAAGCAATTTAGGGTCAATCATTGGAATCCCTGAATACATACAGGGAAGTCTATACGCAAATAGCATTCGCAATTTTGAAGAATTTTGAATTGGTGCAAAAGATAATGAATTAATACTTGGCAAACAATCTTCATTCACACCTGCGGAATAAAAATTATCCGAAAAACCATCTCTCCAATCAGCACTTGATTGGATTTCTCTTTTGTACCTTTTTAGATTTGCAGAATACTTTTGTTTCATCTTCCTATTAATATTTTAACGCACTTACGTCTAATATTAAAGGGTCTTCTTTAGGAGATAATTTTTCTATACGATTTACAAGGCTTAGAATATACCCTTTGCTCAACCCTACCTTATCAAAAGTCCCATCATTAGCCAATTCTATCAATCTATCAATATGTTGTTGACAATATACTCTCACTTCAGGATTGTTACGTAACATAACAGCTAATCGTTGATGAGCTTTTTTAGAATTCATAAAAGATGAACATAGCGCATAATTTTCAATATTATTTTTGCCACCTTTATGCGATGCTAACAGATGATCAACTGACCCCAATGAACCTTGAAACATATCATAACCGATTTGTTGAGCTGAACGATCTGCAGATTTCATTACAAATGCAGAAATATTATCTTTAGAAGTTGGCAAGCTCACAGCAACTTTATTCATACGTCTTGCTAATTTCTTATCTGGCATTTTGTCCAATATTTTTTCCAAATCGTGAATGAATGATTTTCGATTAAATTTTATATTTGTCGGAGTTTTAAAAACTTGCGCACGCGAAATTGCAATCAAACTTTGCAAGTCCTTATCATTACGCAACGGTGAACGTTCAATATAATCAGAGATTTCTAATACCATCATCATCTGATTTCGCTCATATTTTTTAATTGGGAATTTTGAACTTAAACGCTTTTCCTTTGAAATTTCAGGAACCGAAGATGCCATTTTCACAATTTTTTGCATAGCATACTTATGATCATTATTTTTCGATTTATCAATACGTTCTTTAATTCTACCCAGTTTGTATTTGAATTCCTTCACACTAAAAGGTACATATACAGGTTCATTTGAAAGTTTTTTATCTGTAACATACATTAAATAATTAAATTCTTCTAACAAATCTGATGGCATATAAGTTGATAGCCTTCTCAATTCATTAAAAATCGGCTGTTGAATGGCTAAAAGCTTTTGACTGTGATGAGGCACAAGACGTTGAATATATTCATCCAAACGCATTTTAGGGTTACGTTTTGCCTCAGATTTTATCATATTAAAAAATTGTCTTTCTACAGGAAATAACGAATGCTTATATTTCTTGGTATTTTTAACAATTGTTCTCAAGTTATTAGAAAACAATCGTTTATCCAACATTATTTGCAATTCATTAGGATCCATCAAAATGATATTGGAATATAAATCAGGAATATCATATGCCAACAAAGCTCTAAGAGCTTCTGCATTTGGAGCTGAACCTGTGAAAGAAACCGTATCAACAGCCAAAGGTTTTAATTTTGGCGAAATTGGCGTTGCCTGAGGACAAGAGTTTACCCCTTGAACTCTTGGTTGCATAAAATTCAAATTAAAATTTACCGGTAAAATATGCATACTATATTAATACCGAGCATGAAAAATTTTACCAAATTATAAAGTTTTTATAAGTTAATCTTCATTTTGGTAATTCGGATCAAAATATGAAATAGAAGGACATTGTCCAAAATTATTTAATATTGCTTGATCCAATTCTTCTGTAGCAACAATTTTGCCATTAACAAAACTTATCCCTTGCGAAGTAATAGAATCTTCTGTCTTACCATTTTTATCTTCTTTTGCAGACACTTGATTTTCACCTCTTGCAATATGTTGTGCGGTCTTACGTTTTTCTTCATTTAAAATATTTTGCAAATAACGTCTATATTCTTCGTTTTGATAGACATTTCTTGTAATGTCATTTAAAACAATTGAAACATATTGCTGAATTGCATCATTTTCATCTAAAGCAGTAACTAAAGTAACAGCTTTATCTATTTCTTCATAAGCTTCTTTATAATGGCGCATTTTTCTTAATAAAAGTGCCAAATTATAATGAGCTTCATAATTCATCGGAGCTAATTGAATTGCTTTACAATAACACATGCCTGCACGTTCATAATCACCAATAGAATGATAAGCCACCCCTAAATTATATTGAGCATCATAACTGTCAGGATATATTTCTATTGATTTTTCGTAAGAATCTATAGCTTTTGACAAGTATACTCTTTTTAATTCCCAATCATCATCTGAATATAATGATTTCAAGCGGTAAGTTACCCCTGTATTATAATAAGCAATCGCCTTATTCTCTTTATAACTAACCTTATTACTATAAACATAAGGAATAGAAATCAATTTACGCTTTGTATCAATAACCTTTTGATATTGGTCTAAAGCTGCATCAAAA
>JAFUPZ010000005.1 GCA_017472545.1 bacterium
GAATTTAGTGAATATAAACGTTCAAAGCTTGTAAAATTGGATGTTATGTTGGCTGGTGAAATTGTCGATGCTTTATCCGTAATTTGTCACGAAGATAGTGCATTTTATATAGGTCAAAAGTTAACAGTAAAACTGAAAGATATTATTCCTCGTCAATTGTTCGAGGTTCCGGTGCAAGCTGCCGTTGGTGGTAGGGTAATTGCAAGAACTACTATTAAGGCAATGCGTAAAAACGTATTAGCTAAATGTTATGGTGGTGATATTTCTCGTAAACGTAAGCTTCTTGAAAAGCAGAAAAAAGGTAAAAAACGTATGAAATCTGTTGGAAGTGTAGAAGTTCCACAAGAAGCATTCATGGCAGTTCTTAGTCTTGAGGAAGATTAAGGAGCCTTGCTTTTTGTGCAATCATTGCGACATCAAGTCTATTTCTTGCACCTAATTTTCTAATAATAGATGCGACGTGTGCCTTTACAGTATGATGTGTTACTGTAAGCTTGTCTGCTATCTCTTTATTAGTTAAACCTTCCATTAAATATCTTAAAACATCAAGTTCGCGTTCTGTAAGTCCGTGAGGGTCTGTTTGATTATCGCTATACATTTGCATCTTCCAAATTCCATTATTCCCATATAAAACATACTGTTTGTAATATTTTATATAGTACCTGCAAAAGTGGCATTGTACCATTAGCCAAACAGGTTAAATTTTAATGTATAGTTGGGTTGTAGCTTTTATTAAGAAAAACCTTATATTATTAGAAAAGTTCAAAACATGGATGTAGCATGGGTTTTGACATGTTAAGAGATTGTAACATTTTGTTAACTTAACGCAATTATTTAAAACTGAAATACTTTATATATATACGAGATGAAAATCAAATAGGATTGATTATAAAGAAAAAGAAAATGGAAACACTCTATTAAGAGTATGTGAGTACAAAAGGAGATTCGAAAAATGACATGTAACGGAAGAATTGGCGGAAGCGGATTTGGTAATAATCTCTTTAACCCAATTACATCAGGAACAACAAAAAAAGCAGGAAATGTTGGTGAAACAAACACTGTAAATAATCCTGTTCAAATTACTGGTACAAATACAACAACAAGAGCTGATTTAGATACTTTAAGTCCGTATGCAGCATTAGGTGTTGATATTAAAGCACCAAAAGACTCTGTAGATGTTGCGGCGAAAGCAGCTCCAGAGTTTGGTGGATTTAAAGGAAACTTTACTTTAAAAGATACAGTTAGTGCAAATTATAGTTTAGCTGATTGGAACCTTGCATTACATACTGGTTCAGAATCAATGTTAAATATGTATGTTAATACACATACTGATAGAGTTCTAGTTGAAAAACATCTTCAAAATGGAGGTTTTGCAAACTTCTTAGAACAATTAGATATAGCAGTATCTTAATAGAATCGAAAATTTAACTCACATACATAAAAAGGCTCGCCAAAAGGTGAGCCTTTTTTATTGGGTTTTGACATGTTAACAAATGTTACAAAAAGGGAGAAAATTTAGCCAAAGTATTAAAGATAATTAAAAACATGCCGATAAGTATCATGTGAGTAAAAGATAAGGAGTCGTGATATGGCAATCGAGTTCAACAAATTCAAAGGTTATAATAATTATAACTTAGGTATTGCTGCCGGCGTATCAAAGGAAGAAGTAAAGAAGGCAGAAGAAACAAAACAAGAAGCAGTAAGTACTAACCAATACAAAGGTTTAGAAAATGAAACAGACCTTTTAACTAAAAATGCACAGAATTTATATGGTATTCAATTAGGTAAATTTACTGCAGAAGATAAAGATTTAGCAGACCAAACAAACGCAATTTTAGCAAGTTTAGGTTACAACTACAAAGTTACAGCAGCACAAGTTGCAAGTGTTACAAACGGTGTTAACACAGTTGTAGTTCCTGGTTTGAAATTGGCTGAAGATGGTGCAGTTGCTGCACATATTCAAGATCCAAACGGACCATTCGCAGAATTATTTGCATAAGACTTATAAATATACTTACTTACTCACACTTTTAAGCTGATTTTTTAAATCAGCTTTTTGTTTTTTATAAATTTATTGATTATTACAAAATGTAAATACAAGTTTCAAAATGTCTCAAATTTAGTTATAATAACTCATATAATCCTATATGGTGTAGATTATATAGCAAAATTTTATTTGTTTAGTTTTTGGAAAGAATGCATATAAACAAAAGAGGAAAATTATTATGTCAATTGGTCTTGCGCAAGTAGGAAGTTATACAGGTTCAACAAATGTTAATAATGCGATAGCTTTCAATGGTAAAAGAAAAGGGGTTGTAAGTACAATAGAATATCCAGATCGCATTGAAAAAAGAGTTGTAACAGAACCTACCTCAAAAAGAAAATGGGAAGTTGGTCTTGCATCTTTCTTTTTGTGTGGTTTGGGACAATTTATGAATGGTGAAAAGAGAAAAGGTTACTCATATTTAGTTGCAGATATACTATCAGGTGTGTTTGCAGCTGTTGCTAATAAACAGTTAAGTGTATTCTCTTTTATTCCAAGTGTGATTGTAACTATCTTGTCCATAAAAGATGCAGTTAGAAATGCATATTCAGAAGTAATAACTATTGAAAAGAAATAGTTAGTTATCTTATAGAATCTGAAGGTTGAGGTTTCTATTTCAGGTATAAATTTGATAATTGGAGGGTTTTGGGCATATTGTCCAAAACCTTTTCTACTTGATTCTTTCATTTGTAAACTAAAAATATGAAATTTGTTTTAAAATTTCTCTTAAAAATCATGTTGATGTTACAATTTTATTATGGCTGTTACGTGGGATGAATTAGTACAACAAATAAAAGAGCGCTTGGATATTGTGGAAGTTATATCTGAGCAGGTTGTGTTGAAAAAACGAGGTAACAACTTTTGGGGATTGTGTCCATTTCACAAGGATAAAAATCCATCCTTTTGTGTTACTCCACATTTAGGTATTTATAAGTGTTTTAGCTGTGGTGAAGCTGGTGATGCTTTAAAATTCATTATGAAAACCCGAAATATGGAGTTCAAAGATTTAATTGTTGAATTGGCAGACAAGTTTGGTTTAGAGCTTCCAAAAACTCACAAAAGTGATGGAACTTCAGCTAAGGAAATTAAAGAGCAAATGCTTGCTGCAACAATGGTTGCTGCAGAATTTTATCACGATTTGCTATTAAGAGAAAAAGATGCTAATGCCACTGTAGCTTTGAAATATCTTACAAAACGTGGAATAGGAACAGATATTATTAAAAAATTCCATATTGGGGTTGCGCCAAAAGCGTATTCAGCGTTGTATGACGAGTTAAGAAAAGATTTCTCTAATGATATTTTAGAAAAGGCTGGTCTAATTCTAAAAAGTGACAAAGGTGGTTATATTGATAGATTTAGAAATCGCGTAATTATTCCTATTCAAAATGAAAATGGGGAATATGTTGCGTTTGGTGCAAGAGCGCTAGAAGCAGATCAACAGCCTAAATATTTGAATTCGTCTGATTCATTAATATATAATAAAAGTCGTTTATTATACGGTTTGTATACAGCAAAAGATGCAATTAGAAAAGAAGATTCTGTTGTATTGATGGAAGGTTATTTTGATGTAATTTCATCTCAAGCTCATGGTATTGAAAATTGTGTGGCTTCTTGCGGAACATCTTTAACTGCAGATCACGTAAAACTACTATCAAGATATACAAAATCAAGAAGAATTTATTTGTCTTTTGATACTGATTCTGCTGGGCAAAAAGCAACTGCTCGTGGTGCTGAAATTATTAGAGATGTGTTTGCTGGCTTAGGTGATATTAAACAATTTGATGAAAGTTATGTTGCATCAGATAAAGATAAATATGCTTGCGAAATTAGAGTAATTGCTCCACCAGAAGGCAAAGATCCTGATGAATTTGTGCGTTCTGTTGGGGCGGACGCATATAGAATGTTTATGGAAAATGCTCCATTGTTTATTGATTTTCAGTTGGAGAATATCTTGAAACAAAGACATAACTTTAAATCTCCGCAAGAAAAAGCTCAATATGTAAAACAAATTATTCCGATTTTGGCAGAAATTAAAAATAGAATTATTCGTTCTGAATATATTGATATGGTTGCTCAAACATTATCAATTGATGCAAATGCAATTCGTACAGAAATGAGGATTTTTGAAAGAGCAAATGCTCCTCAATCAGAAAGAATTGTTAAGAATGTAACAAAAAGTTCTTCGGTAATGCAAAAAGCGCAAAAAAATTTATTGAGCGTTTTTCTAGTTCCTGACAGTCCATTAACATTTACTCAAATAAATGAAATGATAGTCGACGTTGCATTCGATGATGAAATATTAATAAATGTAAAATCTACAATTGACAAATTGATATGTAGCGTAAATAATGTGAAGGAATTAATTGAACATTTATATACAGAATTTGTTGACAACCCTGACGCTCAGGCTATTTTGCCAGAGTTGATAGCGACATCAGAAGTGTATAGAGGTCTGGATGAAGAAGATTTTGCAAACGTTATAAAAGAAACTATTAACAAGATTAACCATTGCAGACAAGTTAAGGAAACCGAACACATTAAGAGTTTGTATAAAGGGATTAGCGATGACGATCCTGAAGCCCTTAAGCTTCAAATACAACTAAGAGATAAAATAAAGAAAATAAGACAAAAATCGGAGAAATTTTAGATGACAAAGAAAAGACAATCAAGCTCCTCAGTAATCAGTGTAATGGATGATGATGCACTAGATTTACAAGATATTAGCGAGGATTCAGTTTTAGACTCTGAACATGATGCGATTA
>JAFUPZ010000053.1 GCA_017472545.1 bacterium
CCACTCCAAATTGCGACTTCATTTTCTTTAGTTTCAGGAGGCTCTTTGAATGTTGCTTGTGCCGGAAGCAAATATTCAGACTGCCTTCTTGGGTTTTTAATTGCAGGGTATTTACCAACAAAGGCTTTACCCTCTGAATTAAAACTGTAGTAATACTTTGTATTCATTTCTTCTCCTTCATTTATTTTTCGCCACCCTCAAGAGTAAAAACTCCAACGGGTACGAGGTTTGTTTCCTGCCAAATATTTAATAGATAGATGTAGCTTGCTAATGGCTCAAGAATTTTGAACCAAATGTCATTCGCTTGATAATCAGTAGGTTCAAGCATTTGTGTAAAAATAGTGTTTGATAAAGCTACAAGACAATAGCCGTCAGATTCGTGATTAACAAATAAATTAAAATTCTTTGTTGAAGAATCGTCAGGACATAAATCGATAACGTCTAAAACCAAGTTCTTTTCAACGTGATGAGTTTTACTTGTGGCTGTTGTGTAAGTAAAAGGTGCATTCGCAGTAATATAGATGTGAGTTGTTTGGTTTCCGTCAAAGGTGTATGTTTCGACTTCGCCGATGCTGATTCTTGTTAGATTCAAGAAAGTTACAACACCCATTAATTGCGTACAGTCTGCATCCGAAAAACATTCTGCACCTAAAACCAGACTTTCTTTAACATAAAATTCGCCATAATTTGTTGCTGAATAATGCAATGGTTCATCTTCGTATTCGCTCAAAGTTTCTATTGTACCGAATGATATCGTTAATCCTGAAGTATCAATGGCAACAATTGTCGCAACCTCCTCGCTTAATTCGGTGTCTTTGTAAACCACGACATCTTTTGCTAAAGTAACCTCTTGTGCCGTATAGAAAACCCCAAGCGAACTTGATGTGTATTGCCATATTTTTACAGTTTCACTTGATAATAAATTCGGATTCCCTTTAGTGTCTAATCTGCAAGAATTCAAGCAGAACGGAGTTAATATGCTTTTTGTTTCAGGTTCAGGTATAAACGCATTCGGAATCAAACCATCTTCGCCCACAGGAGCATAACCCCCTGCTACACCTTTTTCATCTAACTTTTGATATTTATCTGAAATATTGTTTAATGTTTCATCAAGCACATCCATTGTGACAACATTCAAATTCGGATTAATAACCAATTCTGCCAATTGAGTATTTGACATCTCTAGTTCAATCCTAATCGTGAGTTGTTTTACTGTTCCACTTTCAGGAGCTTGTTTCGTTGTTTCAGGGAATTTAGTAATGACAAGTAAATTATTTTCCTCATCAAAAACCCCTGCCTCTCTTACATCAAAACCTCCAACCTCAGCTGGAACTGTTGTGACACAATAAAAGCGATTTTCAATCCATTCACATTTCTCGATATTTCCACGCCAAACCTCATTCACAAGTTTAGTTTGTGATGTGCTTGGTTCATAATAACGACCATTGCCATCGCCCAAAGCTATATGTGTAACTTCAAACGGCAATCCGTCAGTTATACATCTCAATTGTTTTTCAGCACCATAATCCGTAACTAATGAATAAAATTCTTCAGCCATTTTTACTCCTAGAATTTATTGTGATTGTTTCTTCCTCAATTAAGGCTGCATAAGTATGCATACGAGCCAACGTAGATAAGTGAAACTGAATTTCCTCTAACCAAGAACGTTCATTCTTGTATTCGTCAATCAAAGCTCGTAGCTTTGTTTCAGTTTCTTCGTTGATTGAACGATTAAATATCTGAAGAATTACTTTGAAATGGTATGGATTACCTCCGTAATTAAACCATTCTTCAATATTTCCTACGATATTTAATGTCTTAAAGATTTCTTCAAGTGCATATTTTGTACCTTTATATCTATGCATCTTGATTGAGGATTTAATTAAATTGCGTTTTTCAGTATCACTTAAAGCCTGCAACCAACCTTCATCCCCAGTTATGTGATATTGCTCTGCTAAGTGTGGCAAAGCATCAGCGGGAACATTGTCTATAATTGAGACTAACAAAGAATCTAAATTTAGTTTCGCAAATCTTTCTTCACAGATTTCATCAAATATTTTTAAGTTAACATCATTAATTGGTGCTAAAGAATTCTTACTCATCAGCATATCCTCCAACTTCTATATTGAAATCAACCAAATTTGCCCATTCAGACTCGATAATATCGATGTCGCTCGGTGTTTCTAATTCAACTTTGAACACTCCGTAAACGCTGTTTAAAATAGAAATAATCTGTGTTTGAATGACGTTTTTTCCTAGTTTTTCGGCAAGTGAAATTTTGTATTCATTCAACTTTGCATGAATAGTTGTTAAAACACTAGTGACATCAGCATCTTTGTATAGATAAATTTTTGCCTTTATAGAAAAATCGGTTTGCTTTGGCGA
>JAFUPZ010000054.1 GCA_017472545.1 bacterium
ACGTCTGTTGATAACTTCACGTCCGCCTGGAGTTGACATTCTTGCTCTGAAGCCACTTACGTTTTGTCTTTTTCTTTTTGTTCCTTCTAGTGTACGTCTCATTTTTTTATTTCCTTTTACTATTTATTTGTCGTATAATTCTGATATTATAGTAAAAAAAATCATTAGTCAACAAACAACGAAGGGAATAGTTAAATATTATGAAGAAGAGTATCGGTTTTATTGGTTGTGGAAAAATGGCAAGTGCCATCATTAAAGGAATTCAAGGGGTAAATGAATCTAACAACTTTATTATTCTTGGATCTGAGGTTAATGTTGATATAGCAAAAAATGCTTCAGATAGGTTGGGTATTGAGGTCTTTGCAAATAATAAAGAATTGGCAAAGTCGTCTGATATTATTTTTATTGCAACCAAGCCAAATTATGTGACAGAAGTTGTTGAAGAAATTAAAGATGTTTTAACTGAAGATAAATTAGTTGTTTCAATTGCGGCTGGTGTTAGTACTGCAAAAATAGAAAATATAATTCCTGAAACTCGTGTAGTAAGAGTTATGCCAAACACACCTGCGCTTGTAAAATTAGGGATGTTTGGGGTTTGTAAAGGCGCTAAAGCTAGTGATGAAGATTTGAATTTAATAGTTGAATTGCTTTCTGTATTAGGTAAATGTATTGTTGTTGAAGAATCTCAAATTGATATTGTTACGGCAATTTCTGGTTCAGGACCAGCATTTTTCTATCAAGTAATTGAAGATATTGCAAGAGCTGGTGAAAAGTTAGGGTTAGATTATGAAAAATCTCTAATCCTTGCAACTCAAACTGCTTTAGGCTCTGCGCAAATGGTATTTAATCGTGGTGAAACTTCTGTTCAGACTTTGATAGATAATGTCGCAACAAAGGGTGGATGTACTTTTGTTGGGATTACAGAAATGAAAGAACAACATTCGGACAAGTTGTTTTATGATGTGATTGATAAGACTACTCAAAAAGCAAATGCGCTAGGGAGGTAAGTATGAAAAAGTTTTTGACAATTTTGAGTGTAGTAATTTTTTTATTAAATCCTATTTATGCAAACGCAATAAGTTGGAGTTTAGAATATGATGATCCTCAGGTGCGTCAATACGTTGATGCAGCGGAAAAGACTACAGATTATAAAGAGCGTCAGGCAAACTATAAAGCTGCAATAAATGCGATTGACAAGACTAATTTGACCGTAGATAATGCTCGTTTACTCGCTGGACTAAATTATTCATACGCTACTGAAGAAGCTAAAAATTCAAAAAGAGTAAGTGCTTATAAATATTACTGGACAGCTTATAATTATTTGAAAAGAAAAATGGTTCATAAGAATGATTCTTTAGCGCTTGCATGTTTGATTGGTGCATTGAATACCATTTCAACAAGAGCTGATGAAGTTAAGGTTTTGAAAACCATTGAAGCAACTCAAATGGGATTGGCCGAGGCTTATCCGCAAGAGTTTAAATATATTCATAGTATGCTTGCTGAATATTACAGCTTAGCAGGGAATAATGTAAAGGCTAAACGCTATAAGGCAAAAGCTGGAGTTAATGATTAATAGTTATAAAAAAGAGCCAATTGGCTCTTTTTTAAAAATGCATATCGAAACTTGGGTTTCTTCCATTGACTCTTTCGTCTTCTATTCTCATTGCTGAGCCGATGGTGAAGTTTTGGGCGACAGTTCTATTTATTTCAAATGCCACATCTCCGTTAAATACTCCTTCGTTTTCTTCTAAAAATTCAAATAGTGGAGCGGTAGGAGATTTTACCAAATCTTCTAAAGTTTCAGCAGCTTGTTGAATAGTTCTTTCAGGAACTCTTACATTCATCCCAAAAGGTTTGTATGGTCTATTAAACATGAAATTTGAATCTGTCATTTTAATACCCTTTATTACTAAGATTACTTATGTTATCGGCATAATTTCTGAAAAATTTAATAATTTGAGGTAAATATTAACAATTGTTAATGTATTGTTAGTTAAACTAAAAATATTGCGAGATTCCATTGGCTATAGCCCTCTGAATGGTCGCGTAATATTTTTAGTAGAGCTAAATTTTTATGCTAATATTTAGGTATGAATACATTGAAAGATTTTGAAAAAGATTTGAATAAATGTTCAAAATGTGGGTTATGTGAAGCGGCTTGTCCTTTATTTAAAATTAGCCCAAATGATTGTGTGGCAAGTAAGGGTAAGTTTATTATGCTGCATGGGGTTACAAAAGGTGATTTGAAGCTTTCTAAGAATATAAACAAATATCTTGATATGTGTTTGAAATGTGGAAAGTGCAACGCGTATTGCCCTAGTGGTATTGATGTTTGTCGGATTTTAAATACTGCTAAATATGAATATATGAAAACCACATTTAAAAGCAAGTTGATAAACTTTTTAGAGTCTAGATTTGTGATTGGAACATTTATGAATATTGGTAAATTTATAAGTGCGCCATTTAGACCAAAGAAGGTTAAAGTTGAGGAGCCTGTTGCAAAAGTTTTGTATTTCAAAGGTTGTGTAAATCAGATTTGTCCAAGAACTGATAAATATTTAGCAAAAATATTTAGAAATTTACCTTTTGAGATTATTGAACCAGATTTTGAATGTTGCGGATTACCATTCTTATCTGAGGGGAATTTAGAAAGATTTATTGAAGTTGCGCAAAGTAATGTTGAAAAAATGAGTGGGGATTATGATTATTTTGTAACCGATTGCGCAAGTTGTGAAAGTACGATTTTCGATTATCCAAAGTATTTGTCTGTAAAATTGCCTCTTGAAAAATCTGTGAATTGGGGTTATTTAATTGCATTAAAGAAATTAAAATTCAAATTTAAAAAGCCTACCAAAGTTACATTTCACAAACCATGTCATTTGCAAGTTGACTCATATATTGAACGAATTTTCGAAAATTGTGAAAATATTGAATATGTAAAAATGGACAACTATGATGATTGTTGTGGTTTTGCTGGTAGTTTTGGGATTAAAAATCGCAAATTTTCTATAGAATTATCAAAGCAAAAAGCAAATAATATCAAAGCTACAGGCGCAGATTATGTTATAACAACTTGTCCTTCTTGTGTAATTGGGCTAAAACAGGGCTTAGCCTTGACTGGTGGAAGGACAAAGGTTGTCAGTCTTTTAGAATTTTTAGCAAAAGCAGATAACATTTCTTGATAATCCTGTAATTTCTCCTTACAAAATACTTTATATATAAGTAAGGTGAATTTGTAGAAGGAAAATTATGTCTGGAATTTCTTTTAACGCAAATGTATCTCTATCTGTTGATAAAGCAAGGTTTTTGTACGGTGTTACTGCTGAAGATTTAAAAATGCTAAATGCAGATGGTGATGATAAAATTTCCATTAAAGAATTACTAGCCTATGGATTAGGTAAGAATCGTGCATTAACAGAGTATTTTAACTCGAAAACATCAGATGCTTTGCTTGCTACAAATCTACAAAAGCAAAATGATGCTTCTGTGAAAATTAATTTTGTGATAAATATGAACAACAACGGACAATTAAAAGTAATTTAAGTAATTAAAAGAAGGTGAGAGCTTCCGACAAATCAATCTCTATGCGGCTTCCCCCATAATTTTTAAGGGGAAGTGTTCAGTTTCCGTTTAAATCGGACTTAAACGTTATTTAATGGTGCACTTCCTACCCATTTTAGATAATCTAAAACAGTTTAAAAAAACAAAACCCTCTTCTAAAGAATTAGAAGAGGGTTGATTTCATATAATGTTAGGATTATTATTTATTGACCGTAAGCATTTACAGTTACTCTTTTAAATCCTAAAATATTTTTTGTTTCATAATCATAGTAGCTTACAGTTTTAATATTGCCAGCCATAGCTGCATCTTTGATACCACAACTACCAACACCAACTATTCCAAAATAGCTTCTGCAAGTAGCACTTCCTTTTTTAGAAGCTGCGACATTGCTTAAACCTTCGCCTGCTTCTGTAGAATTTTTGTAAATAAAACCATAAACTGGTTCCGCTTTTACAGGTGCGTTAACTGCTAAAAAAACAAACAGTGCTGCACAAGAAATAAAAAGTCTTTTCATAAATTTTCTCCTTTTCCTCTTATGTACCAACCATTATGAAGTTTTTATTCTAACATAAAATTTGTAATTTGTCTATCTGTGTATAAGTTTTGTTGCAAAGTTGAAATTTTCAAAATGTTTTGACCGACATTTTTAATTTTTTATCACAGATTATGACAAATTTCACAGGTGGCTTATCCTCAAAAGTAAATTTTGATGTTGGTTCAAGCCTTCTTGGGTATTTATTACCTTATTTGTATGCTTAATTATTCATAACGAAGCGCATCAATAGGATTAAGTAATGAAGCTTTGTAGGCTGGATAATACCCAAATCCAATACCGATTGCTGCAGAAAATCCTAACGATAACACGATGGATGCTCCCGTTATTGCGATACTCATTCCTGCAAAGTGGTGCATCAGATAGGCGCCTCCGACCCCAATAATTACCCCAACAAGTCCTCCAATCATAGATAGAAGGAACGATTCAATCAAGAATTGAATACGAATATCAGAAGCTTTTGCGCCAATTGCCATACGAATACCGATTTCTTTAGTTCTTTCGGTTACAGAAACTAGCATAATATTCATAATTCCGATACCGCCAACGATTAGTGAAACACCAGCAATTGCGCCTAATAGTAAAGACATTGCTTTGGTTGTTGATTTAATAGATTCTTGCATTTCTGCCAAGTTTCTTATTTGGAAATCATCTTCTTGGGTTTTGCCGATATTATGACGTTCTCTTAAAAGTTCTGTTATATCTTGTTGTGCAGTCGATACCATAGCATCGCTTTGCGCTTTTACTGCAATCATATTTACTGTTCCAGGAAAAGCTGTACCAAAGACTTTTCTTTGGGCTGTTGTAATTGGGATAAAAATTATATCATCTTGGTCTTGTCCCATACCGCTAGAACCTTTTGCTTTCAAAAGTCCTATTACTTTAAATGGAACATTTCCTATACGGATTGTTTTTTCAAGAGGGTCAACATCTCCAAAAAGTTCTGTTGAAACTGTTTGGCCAATGATTGCGACTTTTGAACCGCTTTTGTCTTCATCTTTATAAAAACCTCTACCTGATTCGATTTCATAATTTCTTATCATAAAATACGGCATAGTTGTTCCGCCAACAGAGGTTGACCAGTTTTGGTTACCGTAGGTTACTTGTTTGGATTCAGCTGAATATGGTGCAAGTGCTAGAACTCCACGACATCTAGCTTTGATAGCATCGGCGTCTTTAATTGTTAAAGTTGGACGAGTTCCAGAACCCATTCTAACACCGCCAGACTTGGCAGAAGCGGAACGAATCATAAGTAGGTTGCTTCCCATTGCTTCCATTTCTTTTGCAACTTTTTGGCTTGTGCCTGAACCCACAGCAAGCATAATGATTACTGCACTAACCCCAATAATTATACCTAAACTAGTTAGCATTGAACGCATTTTATTTATTTTTAGCGAAATTGTCGCCATTTTGAATATTGATTTGAAATCTAACATATGTTTTTTCTTTTTGTTTTGTGAGATTCTTCGGCTTTTTAATCTTGTCATTCTGAGCGAAGCGAAGAATCTCATTACCAGCCTCAGATTGACGATGTTTTATATCCACCCTTAGGTTTCACGATTGCGATGGGATAACCACACGTCTTTTGGTTCATCAAGAACAATGTTGCCGTCTTTGAATTTAACAACACGTTTTGTATATTCTGCAATGTCAGGTTCATGGGTTACAAGTACGATTGTTTTACCCATTTCTTCGTTCAATCTGACGAAAAATTCCATAACCTCGATACTTGTTTTGGTGTCTAAGTTACCTGTCGGCTCGTCTGCTAAAATTAACGGTGCATCGTTTACTAAAGAACGAGCGATAGCAACACGTTGTTGTTGACCCCCTGACATTTGGTTTGGCATATGGTCTTCACGGTTTTTTAAACCTACGATATTTAAAGCCCATTTTGCACGCTCAATACGTTCTTCTTCTGGGATTCCCTTGTAAATCATAGGTAAACAAACGTTATCAAGAGCAGAAGTTCTTGAAATTAGGTTAAATCCTTGGAAAATAAAACCGATTTTTTCGCAACGAACCATCGCAAGCGCATCATTATCAAGGTTAAGCATATCCTGTCCGTCAAGGAAATAACTTCCAGATGTTGGCTTATCAAGAGTTCCGAGCATATTCATAAAGGTTGATTTGCCAGAACCTGAGGTTCCCATAATCGCTACAAATTCACCTTTTTTGATGCTTAATGATACGTCGTTTAGTGCGTTAAACGAATCTTCGCCTGTTTGATATGTTTTTATTGCGTTTTTTACTTCGATTAGATTCATATTGTGTCCTTTAGTTTTATGAGATTCTTCGGGGGTAAATATTCTGTTTTCTTGTTTGCTGAGAAATTTACTGTCATCCTGAGGGGAATACCGAAGGATCTCATAGTTTTATAATCCTGTTTTTTCGTTTAATTTGAAATGATCTATAATATTATATATTGACGTTAATTCATCAATAAATTGATATATATTCTCGGAATTGTTCAAAGGTGTGAATAAATTCCCAAATTCAAACAAGTCTTTGTCAGTTGATATTGCAAACATAACTTTATTACCGAAAAATGAACATTTTATATCTTTTGCACCAAAGGCTGTTTGCAATTTATATAACCTATCCATAAAAGCCGGTGTTACAAGATATCTTGCTTCTATCTGGTCTTTTGAATATACGGTAAATCTTTTATCAAAACTGATATCTTCAAGTTTTACGGATTTCAACTTTTTGGTTTTTGATATAGTGTCGAAAATTAAATGTATTAATAATGCCAAAATAATTATTATCATCATTATTGTTTTATGATAAATTTCTTGTCCGACTGCTATTGTAAATATCATTATACATAATATGGCAAATAGTATTATAAATGTTTGGATAGCATTTGGCTGAAGGTTGTTTATATTGGTGTCATTTCTTGTTGCAATAATTGTTGGTGTCTTTACTGTTTTATTTACTGGGAAAACTATTGCAACTCCGCGAAATGCTACTGCTCTTGTTTGATATAATAAGAGTTCTTCAACATGAAACCAAATATCCTTATATTTGCCTGTAAATGCATCATCACATTTTATAATGTCAAAATTAGCAAATAAACCTGAGTCTTCAAATAAACCTCTTGGAATTTCCTGATCCTTATATTTTAAATTATCAAAATGTGATAAAACTTTAGATAAGCAGTTCTCCTTAATAATTTTTTTAAATTCGTTCTTTGTTCGTTTTTTGTAAGAGATAAATGCAAAAAAAGCTAAATACGGAATTCCAAGAATTATCGGTATCACAAATATTGCGAAAAGTATCACACCCAATAAGGCTCCCATTCCAGTCGTCAACCCAAGGGGTTTCATTATTGTAAAAGCAAATTTTGGTATCAACAATGTAAGTAGTCCTATTGCAATACAGGTATATTTCATAATTTTGAATTCTTGCAGTTTTTTCTGTCTGACAGGTTCAAGATAATTCAATATAGGAAAAATTTCTTTTATATAAATTCCGTTAAAATCTTTTTTTATATTATACATAATTTTATAATACTGTTTTTTCATTTAATTTGAAATGATCTATCATTTCTTGTACTGATTTCAATTCATCATAAAATTTTCCAACTGCTTTTCTTGAAGATTGTTTTGTATATAAACTTCCAAGTTCAAATAAGTCATCTTTGTTTGGTATTGCAAACATTATTTGATCATCAAAAAACGCACACTTAATTTTCTTTGTGCCAAAAGCAGTTTCTAAAGACTTATACCTTTCCATAAATGTTGGTGTTAGTAAATATCTTGCTTCAACTTGATCTTGTGCATATACATTAAATCTTTTTTCAAAAATATTGTCTTCCAATTTTACATCTTGCATTTTTCGTTTTTGAGTAATATATGCTGCTAAAACAAATCCTATTATAACTACAAGCATTAGTGTGCTTAATACATCAAATGTTGTTATTTGTAATAAAATCTGCGGAAAATCTATTAATTTGAGCAGATCTTTGAATGATATTGCAAATATAAATGGGAATAATATCATTGGAAGTATCACTCCAAAGATAAACATAAATAATAAAATATTTATCGCCGGCGGATAATTTCTTATTTGAGTATCTCCTTTTGTGGTAATCAAAGTATGTGAGTTTATTTTTTTATGCGATTTGAAAGATATTATCACTCCTTTAAATACTTGTATATAAGATTTTTGACCCTGATGTGCAATGTTTACTTCTGCAATAGTGTAAGGTACTTTATTGTGGCAACCCTCAATTATATCGTCGTATACAAGTTCATTGAAGTTTGAAAATAGGTTACTATCAATCAGAGTTTGCTTATCATATTTTGTTCCCTTTATTGATTTTAGTCCGAACTCTTTTTTGATGAGCGAAGTACATTTTTTCTTCAGAAACTCTTTAAAGTCTTTGTTTGCGTTATCTAGATTTATAAAGAATACAATCGTTGCTATAATTGAAATTAAGCCAAAGAATATATATAAGTTTGAAAGTGTATCATAAAAAAAGCCAGCAAGTTTCCAACATCCGCCACCAATAATTACAGCAAGAACCTCTTTGATTTGCAATTTTGTTAATGCTTTCCGTCTATCAGGTTCGTACTTTGCAATTTTTTTTGTTAATTTATCTACGACTGTCTTTTTGTCTTCTTGCATAATATTTTTTTCTTTACTCTAATCCTTTCCATAGTAGAGGAAATTAGTATATTTACCCCTATCTGAACATTCCAGGAGGGCCGCCGCGACGCGCTGGAGTGGCTTTAGATTTGCCGCCAGTTGAACTGATAATTACGTTATCGCCAAGTTTTAGTTCTTTTGAAACTACTTCAACATTTGTTTCGTCACTTGCGCCTGTTTCTATGTCAACACGTTTTGGTTTGCCGTTTTTTAGAATCCAAATGCCACGATTTTTATATTTTTGCCCATTTGTTTGTGGGGTGAATTTTAGTGCAACGTTTGGTGCGCACATAACATCAGTACTTTCTTTTGTTATTATTGATACGTTAGCTGTCATACCTGGTTTCAGGGTTAAATCTTCATTATCAACGCTTACGATAACTGTATATGTTACAACGTTTGATGTTGTTGTGGAATCTAGTCGAACTTGGGTTACTATACCTTTAAATGTTGTATCTGGATAACCGTCAAGGTTAAATTCAGCATCTTGACCCTCTTTTACTCGTCCAATATCAGCTTCGGAAACATTTACTTCGATTTGCATTTTTGTTAAATCTTGTGCGATTTTAAAAAGCTCTGGAGCTTGGAAACTTGCTGCAACTGGTTGCCCTACGTTAATGTCACGAGAAATAATTGTCCCATCAACTGGTGCAATGATTTTTGTGTAACCAAGGTTTGTTACTGCAGTTTTATAGTTTGCTTGAGCTTGTGCAATTGAGGCTCTTTGAGCGCCAATTGAGGCTTTTTTAGCTAAATAATCACTTTCAGCTTGGTCTAATTCACTACGAGCGATAAAGTTTTTTGCGTACAAGTTTTTGTAACGAGTATATGTTTTTTCAGCCATTGAAAGTTCAGCGTTTAGTCTTGCTAAATTTGCTTGTGCATTGTTGATTTGTGCTCGATTTTGGTCAACAGATGCTTGAAAGTTTGCAGGGTCAATTTGAGCAAGTAATTGACCTTTTTTTACTTCGGAGTTGAAATCTACATATATTTCTTTCATCAAACCAGATACTGTAGAACCTACGCTCACAATGTTTACAGGGTTGATTGTACCAGAAGCTTCAACAACTTCGGTGATTGTACATTTTGAAAGCTTTTGGGTATGATAAGTAATCCTGTTTGAATTTATATTTACTAGGCTTACTCCACCGATTACAAGTGCTAAAGCAAGTGGAATTAAGTATCTTTTTTTTAAATAATTTGTTTTGATGTCTTGTAGATTCATATTATTTATCCTCTAAAGTAGTTGTTACCTCTTGTGGGTAAGCAATGACGCTTTCTAAGTTTGCTCTTGCTACGTTATATTTGTAAATTGTTTCAATAAATGAGCATTGAGCATTGTTGTAATTAACTTTTGCATCTTGCAATTGGATATAATCACCCAAACCGACATAATATCTGCCTTCTGCAAGTTCATAATTTTCTTTTGTTTGACGAACTTTTACCCCTAAAAGTGGAATTTGTTTTTCTAGTTCAATCATATTTATATAAGCATTTTGTACTTCAAAGTAAATGTCTTGATTAAGTTGATTTAATGCGTTTTCTGCAATATCTACTTGAAGTTCTGCCGCGTCAACTTTTGCTTTTTGAGCCATAATATTTACTGAGCTTGAAACATTTATTCCCAAGTTGAAAGAATTTGTTCTGTTTGTATCTCTGTAGCCGTATCCTGCTTGAGCTGAAACTTCAGGATAGTAATTCCTTTTTACGTATAATAAATTTTCTTCCACCGCATCAAGAGTTGAGTTGTAAGCTTTTAAATCTGCACGATTTTCGTATGCCATTTTGATACAATCCTCAAATGAGTATGGAAATTCTTGAACTTTATAATCAGTTAAAACTTCAAGCTTTTCAACTGCAGTCATAAGTTTTGCATCAGGCACGCTAACTGGAGCTTCGTATTGTTCTTGTTTTTCAGGTTTGTTGTTTAATACTTGAGCCAAGTCTACAGGGGCTATATTATCTTCTAAATTGAAATCCTCAGGGCTTGCAATTGAATAAGCTGGCGCTTCTGATAAGTACATTGCATTGTTAAGGTTAACTAAAGCATTTTTGTATGCGTTTTCGGATTTGATAAGCGAAATTTTTGAATCACTTAGGGTTACTTCTGCGTTAACCAAGTCGATTTTTGATTTGATACCTTCATCATAATAAGCTTTTGTCCTTTGGTAGTTTCTTTCATTAATATCAACATAAGCCGCGTTGATTGCAACTGTTGCGCGAGCCGCCAAAACTTCATAATAACGTTGTTTTACGTAAAAAGTTGTTTCCCTAACTACATCATTAAAATAGAATTCATCAGCAATAAGGTAGAATTTCTGCATCCTAATATGAGCATTGGTCTTTCCAAAGTTCCATAATAATTGGTTCAACGTAGCTTGTACGGTGTAAGCGTTTGTACTTGAGCTAACGTGTTTTGCGTGGGTATCGTTTACACTCCAACCTGTACCTACCCCAACGGTCGGAAAGAACGATGAACGCGCAATATTTACGTTTGCTTTTGAAATTCCATAGTTATATCTTGCATTTTTAATGCTTGGATTATTGTTTAGGGCTATAGTTATACAATCTTTTAACGATAAGATTGAGCCTTGCTCAACTTTCACATCCTCTAGGGCAAATGCTGTTGTTGATAGTGTTAATGCTAATCCTAAACTTATAATTATTTTTGAAAAATTTCGCACATTATTTCCTCATTATATCATTACTACGATTTAATCATTTTTTTGTTCATTTTACATCATATAAGAAAAGGAAATCTTGTTAGCCAGAGTTTTGCTAACTGGTTAATTGTAAAAATTTCTGTTTATTTGTAATAATGTGGTATAAATGAATAAGAAGGAGATTTAAGATGAGTAAAAAATCAATTTTAACAATTTTAGCTATATTAATTTTGCCGTTGGTTGCGTTTTGGATTTTGACTTTTACTAAAGACGAAGCCGTCATCGCAGAAGCAAACGGTAGGCCTCAAGTGTTTAAGTTTTCTTCTACAATGTGCGCAGAGTGTAAAGAAGTTGAAAAAACTTTCCAAGAACTTTTGCCAAAATATGAAGATAAATTTGTTTATACAGAAGTTATTGTTGATAGTCGTAACGATATGAAAAATGCTTTAATTAAAAAGCATAATGTAACACTTGTTCCAACGGTTGTTATGGTAAATTCTGACGGAACTGTTCATAAACGTGTCGAAAATTCAATTCCAAAAGAAGAGATGGAAGAATATATTAAAGGGCTTCATTAATGGAAAATTTGACTGAACTGTTCAATAATCAAACAAGTATATATTTGCTTTTTGGAGCATCGTTTTTGGGTGGCTTAATTTCATCTTTATCCCCTTGTTCTTTATCGATGCTACCATTGATTGTGGGGTATATTGGCGGATTTTCTGAATCCAAGCCAATGAGAACTCTTTTGCAAATGATTATATTTGTTTTTGGAACAGGTATTGTTTTTGCGATAATTGGTGGAATTTGTGCATTTACTGGTAAAATATTTGTTGGTAATCCATATTTTGCGTTGATTATTGCGTCAATTATTTTGATTATGGGGTTAAAAATTCTTGATGTTATTGATTTTGAACTTCCAGTGTTGATTAAAGAAATTCCTCAAAATTCTGTTAATAATGACTTTTTATATCCGTTAATTTTAGGGATTGTATTTGCTCTTATTGGAACTCCATGTTCTACCCCAATATTAGCTAGTATAATGGGTTTTGCGTCTATTTCTGCAAATGTTTCGCAAGCAGTTTTGATGCTGTTTTTATTTTCAATTGGGCAAGGTTTAATATTTATCCTTGCTGGATTTTTGACTTCTAAATTAAAAACAAGTAAAAATTTCTACAAAATTTCTGAAATTATCATGAAAATAAGTGGGATTTTGTTGATTCTTGTGGCTTTATATATTTTTTATAAGATTTTCGGAGCTGTTCTTGTAAAATAACCGTGTATATTGTAAAATCTATACATAAGGATATTTTTTAAGGAGTAGGTAAGATGAAAACTTTTGAAGGACAATTAACCACAACAAGTGATGATAAATTTTGTATTATTGTATCAAGATTTAATGATTTTATAGGTTCAAAATTATTAGCAGGTGCTATTGATGAATTAAAAAGACACGGTGTGTCTAATGATAATATTGATGTGGTAAAAGTTCCTGGCGCATTTGAAATTCCTGTAATTGCGCAAAAATGTGCAAAATCAAACAAGTATAATGCAATTATTACTTTGGGAGCTGTAATTAAAGGTTCTACATCTCATTATGATTATGTTTGTGCAGAAGTTTCAAAAGGTGTTGCACAAGTAAGTTTACAAACAGGTGTTCCTGTAATTTTCGGAGTTCTAACAACAGATAATATTGAGCAAGCAATTGAAAGAGCTGGTACAAAAGCTGGTAACAAAGGCTCTGATGCTGCTAAAACTGCAATTGAAATGGCAAATTTGGTTAAATTAGTGTAGTTCAAAATCTGCATAGATTTTGGAAAGGAGTTGGGTATGACAGAAGCGATTACCGAGTACAGAAACGAGAATACTAAGGACATTGATTTATTATCAACCATTGATATGGTTAGAAAAATGAACGAAGAGGATTTGATAGTTGCAAAAGTTGTGGGAGATGTTGCTCCTGATATTGCAACAGCAATTGATATGATTGCGAAATCTTTTCTAAAAGGTGGCCGTTTGTTCTATTTTGGAGCAGGAACTTCAGGACGTTTGGGTATTTTAGATGCTTCTGAGTGTCCTCCAACTTTCAGTGTTGAACCAGATATGGTACAAGGTATTATTGCAGGTGGTCAAAAAGCTATGTTTTCAGCCGTTGAAGGAGCTGAAGATAGTTTTGAAGCAGGCAAAGAAGATGCTTCAATTTTAACTGATAAAGATGTTTGTGTGGTTATTTCAGCAAGTGGAAATCCTAAATATTTATTAGGTGTATTAGAAAAAGCTGATGAAGTTGGAGCTGCTACAATTGGAATTACTTGTAACTCAAAAGGCGCTATTGCTCAAGAAGCAGGTCATGTTATTTGTGCCGAAGTTGGCCCTGAAGTTATTGCTGGTTCTAGCAGATTGAAAGCTGGTACTGCACAAAAAATGATTTTAAACATGCTATCAACAGGTGCAATGATTAAAATTGGAAAAACTTATGAAAACTTCATGATAGATTTAAAAGCTGTCAATGAAAAATTAAAAGATCGCGCTATTAGAATTGTTTCTCAAATAGCTCAAGTTTCTTATAGTGAAGCTTTGGCTTCATTGTTGAAATGTGATTGGGAAATCAAAACTGCTATTGTTATGATTAAAATGAAAAAAGAAGCAGATGAAGCACGATTGGAATTGAGAAAACACGCAGGAGTTCTTCGTAAATTAATTAAACCAGAAGAAACTTCTGTGTAGAAAAGGAGAGAAAAGAATGAAATTAACAGTTCTTGGAGCAGGATGTTGGGGGCTTACATTAGCTTGGCTTTTGACTGATAACTTTGAAGATATAACAGTTTGGGGTAGAGCACAGGATTTGTCTGCTGATTTAATTGAAAATAAACATTGCTCAAAACCTCTTGAAGTTCAATTGGATAATAAAATAGAAATTACATCAGATTTAGCAGCTGCAATTAAAGATGCAGATATTATTTTGTCAGTTGTTGCAACATCTGGTACTCGTGATGTTTGTGAAAATCTAAAGCTTGCAGGTATTAAGCCTGAGCAAATTTTAGTTAACGCATCAAAAGGTATTGAGTTACCATCATTGATGAGAATGTCTGAAGTTATCAAAGATGTTCTTCCTGAACAAAAATTAGCAATTTTATCAGGGCCAACTTTGGCAAAAGAAGTTTTGCAGGGCAAACCGACTGCGGCTTGTGTTGCTTGTGAGGATTTAGAAGTTGCACAAGTTGTACAAAAAGCTTGTAACGTTCCAAACAAATTTAGATTATACACAAATACTGATGTTATCGGTGTTGAATTAGGTGGTAGTTTGAAAAACGTAATTGCGATTGCATCAGGATTTGCTCATACAATGGGATTGGGTGATAACTGTTCAGGTTCACTTTTAACTCGTGGTATGGCAGAAATTGTGCGTGTTAGTATTCAACTTGGTGCAAATCCATCAACATTATATGGTTTGTCAGGTATGGGCGATTTGATTGCAACTTGTTCTTCTCCAATGTCTAGAAATTATACTGTTGGTTCAATGCTTGCAAAAGGTAAAAAAATCAACGATATTTTGGCAGAATTAGGTTCAGTAGCAGAAGGTGTAAAAACTTCAAAAGCAATTTGTGAATTGGCTCAAAAATTAGGTTTGGAAGTTCCTGTATCTGCAGCAATTTATGAGGCTGTTTACACAGATATTACACCAGAAGAATTGATGTCAAAATTAATGAATAGAAAATTGAAAGAAGAAGAAAGATACGTATAATGAAATTTGCTGTTAGATATTTGAAAAATACATATTATCCGCTAAATGTTCCAGAAACAATTCAACTTGAAGATGGGCAAATGGTTGTTGTTAGAACAGAAAAAGGTGAAGAAGCTTTAAAGGTTTTCATCGTTAATTCTGAAATTGAAAAATTATGGGAAAATTCTAAACATAAACCAGAACCACTTCCAGTTATTAGAACTCTTTCACAAAGAGATTTGCAAACTTTGGAAGATATTAAAAAGGAAGAAGTTGAAGCATTTTTCAAATGTCAGGCATTAATTAAGCAACATAAACTTGTAATGAATTTGGTTCAATGTCGTATAACTTTTGACAGACGTAAAATTACGTTTTACTACACAGCTCCAGAAAGGGTTGACTTTAGAGCTTTGTTGAAAGATTTAACTCAAACATTTACAAGAGTACGTATAGATTTGCGTCATATTGGGGTGAGAGATGAAACCTCAATATTAGAAGGGGTTGGCATTTGCGGACAACCGTTCTGTTGCTCAAGTTTTTTGAGGAAATTTGCTACAATTAACGTCAAGCTTGCAAAAGATCAAGGTATGCCTATTGCTCCTGGAAAGATTTCAGGGACTTGTGGTAGATTGTTATGTTGTTTGACTTATGAGTACTCAAATTACATTGATGCTGCAAAAGGTATGCCACCAATTGGCTCTTCTGTTATGACAACAGAAGGTCTTGGAAAAGTTTGTTATCTTCAGTTTATGAGTGGCAAGGTTGCTGTGAAACTTGAAGATGGTAAAACTAAAGAATTCGATAAAAATGATATTGAAATGGTTGATGCTGATGTTAACGTAGAAATTGATGTTCCTGTGATTAACAATTATGCTGATGAAGATAGTTCAAGTATTGATATAAAACAGCTTGAAGATGATAGGAATAGTTCAACTGGAAATATTTAATTAAAGAGGCGCCCGATGTTTACATCGGGCGCCTTTAATATAGTAATCTTATTAAGCTTCAAGATAAATAACTGGGGGATTTTTGAGAATATCTTCCACTATTTTTGCTATTTTTTCTTCGGTTTTTTTATCTTTTGGTTTTTCACCAAATTTAAATCCGTTGAATTTGTCTACTAATTCTTTTTCTGTCATAACTTCAGTTCTTGTTTTTGCACCATAAACAGTTGCTTTAGAGGTTACTAGATAATATCCGAGTCCAAGCTTTGTGATTGTAACTTTCGGACCGCCTATTTTTTGTTCAGGAACTTTTACAATGTAGCCACTTTCAGTAAGTATGATTTTTGGATCTCTTGGCATAATCGCTGGTCCAACTGGACGTACTGGGTATTGAGGCATTAAACAAGCTTTTTCACCATGTTCACAACAATGAGTGTGTAATCCTGCGTTTACAGGAATTCCTACTATTACGCAATTCGTTGAATCAATCATAAACTTACTCCTATGTTAAGCACACTAAACCTATCATCTACATAAAAACAACTTTTTTGAAAAATTTGCTATTGTATTAATTTTTTATAAATTTTAGGCTATTAGAAAGTACAATTCATCTTCTGGTATTTCCATTTTTTCGCCATCGAATTCTTCAACTAACTGTGCTTCTGTAAGTATTCTTTTTTCTTCAATACCAGGACGAGGGCTAGATGTTACGAGGTATGTGCCGTCAGGTAGTGCTTTCACATTTTGTTTGGCACCTGTAATATTGTTTCCGTTTAAAAGTTTAATTACATAGCCATGTTTTGTTTGAAATAAATCGTAAGGATTTAATAATTTATCCAAGAAATTTTCTTGTTTTACTTTTTTATCTTTTTTAACTTTTATTCCGTTAAAAGCTTCAACTAATTCATCTTCATCCATGATGATTCGTTGTGCATTTTCGCTATTAAATAATGTTTTTTCAACAAGGTATAATCCGTTTCCTAATTTATGGATTACGGTTTTTACACCACCAAGAGTTTGTTCTGGAACAACGATAATATATCCGCTTTCAGTTCGGATAATATCTTTAGTATTTTCAAAAAATGGATTTGTGTATTTTTTCAAATTTTCAATCTCGTCATTTCTATAATATGGCGAAATTGTCAATAATAATTTATTCATAGAAATACTATCTGTTGGACTAATCATACTACCTACTTTCCTTGTTTTTGCAAATAATTGCAAAACTTCACCTACACATATTGTTCAAGTTGAAATTGCATTAAATCATCCATTAAAAATATTTATTTCCACACAATCAATTTAACCTTCACCTATATATAAAAACATTTGAAAAAATGTAATTTCAGATGTGAAATTTTTAGTTAATATTTCGTAAAGTTTAAGTTTTCAAAATAAAAAACCGTTCATTTCTGAACGGTTTTTTAAATATAGATTTAAAATCTTATTCTTTATCTTTTTCTTTTGACTCTTCTTTAGTTTCGTCTTCAGATTCTTCAACGATTTCTTCATCATCTTCTTCTTCAGAGTCATCCTCTTCTGATTCAGTTTCTTCAGCTTCGTTAGCTTCTTCTCTTTTGCCGATTTCTTCATCAGAAGCTTCATCTTCAAGCTCTTCATCCTCTTCAGAAGTTTCTGCTTCTTTTTTAGCATCTTCTTCTGCTAGAGCTTTTTCTATTTCTTCTTCATCTTTTGCTCTGATTACAGGAATAGATAACATCAATGCCATTTGATCTCCTTCTTGGTCGAAGTTTAATTCAAGGGCATCTTTATCCATTTCAACGTATTTAGAAAGAAGTTCAACTAATTCTCTTCTCATACGTTGTAAAAGTTCAGGTGTAAGATTTGTTCTGTCTTGCATCAATACAACACGCAATCTGTTGCAAGCAATATCTTTAGCGTTATCTTCTTTGGCTTCTGTTTGTCTGAACAAATTAAGAAGTCTGTTGCATAATTCTTTTAAAATATTATCGCTCATTTTACTTCTCCTTACCAATTAAGTTAGAGAAGAATTTTTTAACTTTCGCAACAACACTTGTTTCTTCTTCAAGGTTAAGGAAAGGAACTTCTTCGCCCATAATACGTTGTGCAACATTTCTATATGCCATACCAGCTAATGATTTGTCGTCATTAACAATAGGTTCCCCTTTGTTAGTAGAAGTAATAATTCCAGTATCTTCAGGGATTATACCAATTAATTCTGCAGAAAGAATTTCAACAACATCTTCAACGCTCATCATATCATTAGATTTGATTAAGTTTGGTCTAACTCTGTTGATAAGAAGTCTGTATGATTTGATTTCTTCTTTAGCTTCTAATAAACCAATAATTCTATCAGCATCGCGAACAGCTGACATTTCTGGTGTTGTAACAACAATAGCTTCTGAAGCGCCTGCTACTGCATTTTGGAAGCCTTGTTCAATACCCGCAGGACAGTCAACCAAAATGAAGTCGAAATCTTTTTTCAATTTGTCGCAAATATCTTTTAATTGTTCTTCTGTAACTGCGGTTTTATCTCTAGTTTGAGCTGCAGCTAACAAGCAAAGATTAGGATTTTTCTTATCTTTAACAAGTGCTTGTTTTAATTTGCAGCGTTCTTCAACTACGTCAACAATTGTGTAAACAATTCTGTTTTCTAAGCCTAAAAGCAGGTCTAAGTTTCTTAACCCAAGGTCTGTATCAATCATAACAACCTTGTTGCCTGCTCTGGCAAGAGCTGTACCGATGTTAGCGTTGGTAGTTGTTTTACCAACCCCACCTTTACCGGATGTAATTACTATTACTCTACCAGTCATTTATATCTCCTTAACTTTCTTCATGTATTTTTCTAATAACAATACTGCCTTTGTAAGTGAATGCTTCTTCAGGAACATACTCACTTGATTTTTGGATATAAGGCAAATTGATTGTGTCTGGTCTGCGAGCAAAAACTTCTCCAATTCTGATTTGAACAGGGTTAAGTTTTAGTGCTCGAATTCTTGCATAATTATTTCCGTCAGAACCAGCGTGAGCGATACCGCCTAAAATACCCCAAACTGTAATATCACCTTTTGCGATAATTTCAGAGCCAGGGTTAACATCTCCGATAACAACGATGTTACCGTCAGATGATATGCTTTGTCCTGAACGAATTGTTTTTCTTAAATATAAAGTAGGAAGAGATTCAGCTTCTACTTTTTGAGCTGAAATTTCCACATTATTTTGTTCTCTAATCTCATCTTCAACCATTTGTTCTGCAATAATTTCATCGTGTTGAAGTACAGGATGAATTTCTTGAGATTCAGCTTTGATAGGTGTTGGAGCTGCTTCATCTCCGAAAATATTATCAAGAGCATTAGAAACCTCTGAAGCAGGTTCTTCTTCCTTGTTTTCAAAAGAAGGAGCTTCAACTTGTTCTGTAAATTCAGAAATTTTAATATCTAAAGCGGTTGCAGATTCTAATGTTGTTGCTGAACTTGTACTGATAAACGCTAATTGAGATTCCATAACTTCAACTAACGATTTGATGCTTGTTAATTCTGTTTCTGACAAATCTACTGAACCCAATTTTAGACAAATGTGTTTTTCTTTTGATTCTGGCATGTCTAAAATTCTTGATAGTTCGTATATGATTTCAGAAGTCTTTTTAGTATTGGTTAAATCAACGATAAAACCATTCTCTATATATCCCTTATCCATCTTTCCCTTTCCAAAAAAAACTCGGTTACATGGATAAAATACACGAAACAAATACTGACTTCAAGAAAAGGGGTAAATTTTTTAACAATTATTAAGTCCAAAAATTTATGCTAAGAAACTATTGTCGCTAACGTATTTATTTCTTATACGTTGTCCAAGTTCATTTTTTGTAATTCGTCCGTCGTGATTAAGGTCTAAGCCTGTGTTTTTAGCATAGTATTCTTCACCGATTGTAGTTATTACTTGTCTGTTTGCTCTTCCTGGTAAGAATGTTAATGCGTATAAATCGCCAGCTGTTAGTTTGCCAGTGATTCCTGCATTAGCTTTTGCTTTGGCTAAATATCTTTCTACATAATCCAATTGTTCAATTGGTGACATACGTCTTAATTCTGCAGTTGTTGTTCCTAACTCATTGGCTGTAGATTCGATAAATTGAATTAAACCAGTAGCTGAACCTTTAGGATTTTTTGCATCGGTTCTTATGCCAGATTCAGAGTTCATCAAACCTAATAAATCTCTATAGTTACAGTTTAAACGTTTAGCAATTTGTTTTACTTTTGCTAAAAATTCAGGACCGTATCCGTTTCCTCTTCTATTCAAGGTGATTCCGCTAGTAGCAATTGTTGTACTATCTTCAGCTGCGCTTGATTCTGATGATGAAGAGCTTGATGAAGAGGAGCTGCTTGAAGAAGAAGGTGTAGTCCAAGTGCTAGATGGTTGAGATGGTGCTTGATAAGATGGAGTTGTTTGATAATTTAAGAATGGATTATTTGAATTATTTGTTGGATATAATTTTTCAAGATAGTATTTGTTTAAAGCATTTGCAAGTGGGTCACCGTATGGATAAACATTATAATTATAATATGTTGGGATTGTATAACTTAAGAAACGTGCGTAATTTACTAAAGGTGAGTAATAATTGTACCCAAATCCAAAGATTGGAAGTGTTGAATGATACGCAGGTAAAGCTGTTGCCGCAGCTACACCTAGTGCAAAATTAATATTAGGGTTAACGTAAGTCGCGCCAAATGGATTTGCGCAACATGCATGTCTTGATAAGTATGGACTAAATGCAAACATCAATTTCCCCTTAATTATCCCTGTTATATTTATAAACGTGTTTTTTAGGGTTAAATTGCATAAAATTACGTTGTTTGTAAACAAATATTAATAATATTAACAGTTTGATTAATTGTATCAAGTATGTTTATTATATAAATATAGAAGAAGGGTAAAAGGTTAAATAAGAATGTTTAGCGTAACGAAAACACACGAGATTACAGTCGACGTCGTAATTTTGACGATTAAAAACAACAACATTCAAGCGTTGCTTGTTAAACGTACTACAGAACCGTTTAAAGGCAAATGGGCAATTCCTGGTGGTTATATCAGATTGTCTGAGAACTTGGATGAAGCTGCGTTAAGAGTTTTGAAAGAAAAAACTGACGTTGATAATATTTATCTTGAACAGTTATACACCTTCGGTGACCCACTTCGTCACCCTAACGCACGTGTAATTACCTGTGCTTATTTTGCGTTAGTTCGTTCAGAAGATATTAAAATTTCAACAACTCCTGAAATTGGATGGCACAAGATTAGCGATTTACCTGCGTTGGCGTACGACCACAAAGAAATTATTCAGTATTCACTAAAAAGAACCAGAGAAAGATTGGAACTTTGCCCTGTAGCTTATCAATTGTTGCCTGAAAAATTTACATTGACAGAAATGCAAAAAGCTTATGAACTTATTATGGGTAAAAAATTAGACAAACGTAATTTCAGAAAGAAAGCGTTATCAACTCCTGGCTTAATTGAGTTAGAAGAGTACACAAAATCATCTTCAAAACGCCCTGCAAGGCTATATACTTTCGAGAATATTGAATTAAACTCAAAAAGAGCACATTTTATTAAAAAGGAGAAAACTAAATAATGGCTAATATATTATGGGGAATATCAACTGTAGCAGCAGTATTGTTAATTATTCTAATATTATTACACTCACCAAAAGGTGATGGTATTGGTGGAATTGGCGGAGCTTCTCATGTGTTCGCTTCACAAAAAAGCGCTGAGAAAGGTCTGAATAAATTAACTGGTATCGTATGTGCGATATTTATTATCTGTACATTTTTAATCGGTTTTGGAATTGTAAAATAATTCAAAAGTTTAAAATAACCCCGCAAAGATGTGGGGTTATTTAATTTATAAGGAGAAAAATGCGAGTTCGTAGCGTAATTGCTTCAATAGGTATAACTGCAGCACTGGTTTGTACAGGGTCAGTATTGACAGGAATTGGAACTCGTAATAAAAAAGAAAAACGTGAAGCTGTTATCAATAGATTGTATTCGTCTAATCAAATTTCAGCTGATACTGTTCAAATTAGAAATAATGCAAAAGAGTTTCATAATATAAATGCTCAGTATCAAAATCTTCAGGTAACAACTTATAATGCACTTAAGCACGATGTTGCAAAAGGTGAAGATGGTGCAAAATTAATCAGACGAGTTACAAGAAATAGTTAGGAATTATATGAATATATTAGTTACAGGTGCCTCAAAAGGAATAGGAAAAGTTATTGCAGAACAGTTATTTAATTGTCAATTTGGGCAAAGCGAAGAATCCCATAACATTTATGTTACAGCTCGTAATGAAGAACTTTTAAAACAAGTTAAATGTTCTTGATATTTTGTTTGTGATTTGTCAAATGAAAATGATTTAGTTAGATTGGGGGATTTTGTTG
>JAFUPZ010000055.1 GCA_017472545.1 bacterium
AAGAACAAGGTATAAATAAAATCATCCTTATATCTCATTTAGGATTCACTTTTGAAAAAGCTATAGCAAAACATACTCAAGGAATTGATGTAATTCTTGGTGGGCATTCACACGATTTATTATTTGATGTTGTTGAAGGTAAAAACCTTGTATATTCAAAATCAGGAGAACCTGTAATTATTACCCAAGCAGGACGAGATGGTAAAAATTTCGGAATCCTAAACCTTGAATTTGATGAAAATGGAATAATTAGAAAAGTTCAAAACAATATTGGATATACTAGAAGCTTCAAAAGATATGCTCCAGCAAAATATATCTTTGACAAGATTTTTGGAGTAAGAGAAACCTACGGATATGTAAAATCTGCGCCTCCTGCGTTAAAATACGACCTTATTGAACCAAATGCTCACGCATACTTTATCACAGATTGTATTAGACAAAACCTAAACTGTGACATCGCAATCCTTCCATCTTCAAACATCAGAGGACACTTTGAACCAGGAAAAGTTGATACAAGAATTTTAGCAGATATTTTACCATTCCAAAATAAATTGTACAAAATGAAATACAGTGAAAAAGACATTGTTGATGCTGTAAAATTTGCCTGCAAATCGTTCACTAACATAGCTAACAAACCAGGTATTTTCTATATGTCAGGTATAAAATATATGACAAACACTAATGGAAATCTTCAATCTATGAGTTATGTAGACAGATTGGGAAATGAAATACCTATCGACATAGATAACCCAAGAGAAAACAAATATTATATTACAGTCTTAAATGACTATTGCGCACAGGGAAATGACGGTTTTACCCACTTGAACCAACCTGGAAATATTATAGAAAAATACGATTTTGACGCAACAAAATGTGTCCAAGAAGTTCTACAACAATCTAGAGATGAAGTAGACATTTATGACGATGGTAGAATTCAAATTGTGCCACCTAAGGCATAAGTTTTTCTTTTACAATTCTTACCAAACCAACAGAAAATACATATTTCAAAATTGCTAATGTATAAATACCAAAACATAAGCAAGCAAGTTCAATTGCGTACTGGTAAACTTCGTGTTCTATATAAAATGAACCAACAACCAAACCTGAAATTAATATCGCAGGAATAAGCCCAATAAGCATCACTTGCAAGAACAAAATAAACACGTCTGCTAAGGTTTTTTCCATATAAGTTAAAGCAAGCCAAGGGAAGAAAAATTTGATTCTATATTTAAATCTAGAACAAAATGTTATCAATACCATTTGTACAAACGGCATTATTGCCAAAGTTAATCCAAAAAATATGTATAATAAAATTAAATTTCCAAATGATAACAACACTAATGATACAACAATCGAAATTAATGTTATATAATTTTGCCACAAGAAAAACATCGGAAAGACTTTAAAAAAAGTTCCAAACGGCAAAAATGTAAACTCAATCAACGAACAGTCATCGCGTTTAAATAAAGAATTAATATACTGATAAGTATAACCGAACAAATACATTGCAATAGTTACAGCACCTACCAAAGCTACCCACAACCCCATTGTTGAAGATGGAGGCACAGCAAACATATCTATATACAAAGAACTTCCCCATACCGCAAACAAATTATTCCAAAAAATAACCATAATTCCAAGCAATGAAAATAGCGTAATGTGGTTATATAAAGCTCTTTTTCCAGTATAAATTTCTTTTAAATAATTAAACGCTTCCATAAGTTCTCTCTTAACTAATTATAACTACATAAAAACGAATTTTGCAAGCAGACATTTTTATTATACAATTGAGCTATGGAAACTGAATTAAAACAAGAATTAAACTCAATCACACCACGCCTTAACAACATGAAGGAGTGTCTTTGACCCTGAAAAACTAATAAAAGAACTTACTGACCTTGAAAATAAAATGCAAGACCCCAATATTTGGTCAGACAATTCAAAAGTTTCCAAAATAGGACAAGAGATTAAAGATAAAAAAGAAATTTTGTCTAAACTAGAAAAATGGTCTACTATCATTGAAGATTGTAATGTAGCAATCGAACTGTCCGACATAACACTAATTGAAGACAGCTTAGAGCAACTAAAACTTGTCAACAAAGAACTTGAAAAGTTTGAACTTGAACAAATGCTCTCAGGCGAATATGACGACGCTGATGCAATTTTGACAATTAACGCAGGCGCAGGCGGAACTGATGCTCAAGATTGGGCTAGTATGCTTCTTCGAATGTACATGCGTTGGGTTGAACAAAAAGGATGGAGTGTTGAATTATTAGATAAACTTGACGGAGAAGAAGCTGGGATTAAATCTGCAACATTCAAAATTAGTGGGAAATACGCTTTCGGTTATTCAAAAGCTGAAAAAGGTGTGCACCGATTGGTTAGAATTTCACCATTTAACGCTAACGGCAAACGACAAACAAGCTTTGCATCATTAGAAGTTTCACCAATCATTGAAGATTTTGAAAAGACAATTTCTATTCCTGCAGACGATTTAGAAATTACTACAATGCGTTCAGGCGGAGCTGGCGGGCAAAACGTTAATAAGGTTGAAACAGCTGTTCGAATTTTACATAAACCATCTGGCATAGTCGTAAAATGCCAACAAGAACGTTCTCAATTACAAAATAAAGAATACGCAATGCAAATTCTTGTATCAAAATTACTAGCAATAAAACAAGCTGAATACGAAGAAAAAATGGCAAATTTAAAAGGTGAAAACGTAGACATAAATTTCGGTTCACAAATTCGTTCTTACGTATTTCACCCTTACAAAATGGTTAAAGATCACCGTACAGGATATGAAGTTGGCAATGT
>JAFUPZ010000056.1 GCA_017472545.1 bacterium
GAATACTATCATGAGCGAATATGGCGGAGATGGTGATGGTAAAGTTCGTAAAGAGTTAGTTATGCATATTTATGATGCATTAGCCAAACAAACAAATGCAGACCCAGCTCATAGAGCAAAATTTGAGGCTGAATTTGATGCGAGATTTGCAGAAACTGGGTTTGTAAATACTAAAAGAATGGATGAAATGCTACTTAGGATGATTGCTACTCCTGAGATTATTGCTCAACAAATAGAAAAAGAAGTTGATAATAATCGAGCTGCTGTTGGTAAAAATTCATTTAATGAATTAATCGAATTGATTAATGAAGATAATGTTACAGAAGTTATGGAAGCATATAAATCCTTAAATACTGGTGAAAGTATTTTAGAAGCAATTGCAGATGAGATTGGTAGTGAACCTACTGATAGGCAAAAAGCAATTGAACATATTTATGATGCGTATGCAAAACGAGTTGGTGCTCCAGAAAAAGTTAGCGAATTGTTTAAAGCAGAATTGCAAGAACAAACAGATTCAACTTTTCCAATGAGTACGACTACGCTTGAAAAATACATGGATTATTTAACTGCAACACCTAAGGAAATTGCAACAGAAATGGAAGCCTTAATGGATGATAATTTTATCAAAGGTGCAACTGATGAAAGAGATTTCCAAGTTTTATTGAATTTAATAAATGCAGATAATGCTTTAGAAGTTGCAATTTATTATGATGCATTAGATACTAAATTCGGTTTGATTGGTTCTATTTCTAGAGAATATGGTGATAGTCAACAATCAAGAAAAGATGCAATTAATCATATTTTCAATGCAATTGCGGATAGAACTTATGCATCTGATGAAGTTCGCCAAGAATTTGCAACAGAGTTGGATGCTCAGTTTGAAAAATCAGGTTTTGTGGATCCTAAAAAAATGGATGAAATCGTGACAAATCTTATTGAGGCAAAAGACCGAGATGAAGATAATGTTAAGTATGAACCAACATACAAACGCGATCTTCCTGGCGGTAATTCAAAAGCTGAGACAAAAAGAAGAGATATTGTTATTGGGGCAAGAAACTATTTAGAAAAAGTCTTTTATAATCCACATATCGATGGTAGAACCCAGAAGAAAATCCCTTCGTTCAGGCAGCAATTAGTAGAGAGAATTCAAAATGATTCTACATTGACAGATACTGAAAAGAAAATAAAAATTGCGGCAGCTCGACATGCAAGAGTTGATGTGTCAGATGTAAATAGACCTCTTCCAACTATGGGTTCGAAAGGTATTGTAAATACTCCGCAGGTAAAAGAGCACAAACCAAAAGGACCTTCAAATGGAAAAGTTGTGCTTGTAAATATTGGTCACACAGGATTTAATTCTAATGCGTATGATGCTGGTGCGGCTTCTTACTACGAAAATCCTGTTGGTTCTAATAGATATGTTCCGATTGAAGAAACAGATGTAGTTGTTCCTTATGCAAATGATTTAATTGAAAAATTGCGTAAAGATGGTTATACAGTTGTTGAATTCTCTGGAACTGTTGATGCGATGTGCAAAGATGATACAGTTGAAACATTATCTGCTAGGTATGCAAAACGTTTTGGCTCAAAGAATGCAATGATGATTTCTTTCCATTGTGATGCAGGTAAAGAAGGTGATACTGGTTCGACTGTAATTTTCAACCCATTTGATAAAGCACATGAAAAATTAGCACATTGTTTGGATTCTACTTTGAATGCGTCAAGCCAACCTTCTGTTACTAAGGGCAGTTATAATGACAAAGGTACAGATTGTGGTCTTTATGTTCTTAGAGAGTCTGAGATACCTTCTGCATTGGTGGAAATTGAATATTTAACAGGAACTAGTGCAGCAAGAGTTGTTAGTGAAGAATTTAAAACAAAATTTGTTAACGCAACTTTTGCAGGTATTGAAAATTATTTCAATAATTAATGAGGTAATATATGTTTAATCGTTTATCCAGTATAATTTCAAAAGGTTTAGAATTTTTAGGACTAAAAGAAAGTTCGGCTCCTGCAGCTTCAACAGGCTCAAAGCCTATTCCGATGACACCAGGGCAAGTTCAAAGTGATCCTAGAGAAATTAAATATGGAAAAGATTTGACTGATGAACAAATCAATCGTCAAAAATATATTCAAAAATCCCCACCAAAAGAGCATAAAGTAGCTTCAGGTGAAACTTTGTCCATACTTTCAAGAAAATACGGAGTTTCTTTAGAAGCTTTGTATGCAGCAAATCCTGGTTTTAATAAAGATACAAAACTCAAATGGGGACAACATGTTAATATTCCAGGTGCTCGTAAAATTGTAAATGTAAAAACTTTAAAAGATGTTGCTTTAGCTATGGGGCTTAGCGAAGGTTTTGTTAAGCAATGGAAGAAAGTTGAAGATGAGCCGGGAACTCCAGATAACAAATTTCATAATACCCCTTATATAGATAAAGCTGGAGTACAAACTATAGGTATCGGGCATTCAATTCAAACAGAAATAGAAAAACAAGAAGTTATAAAAGCTTATGGCGATTTGAATTTAACTAATGCTGAAGTTTGTGAATTGTTCGCAAAAGATTTATTAGAAGCTGAAGAAAATATTTCTGCAATTATTGGACAAAATAATTATGATAACCTTCCTCAACCTATGAAAGAAGCTTTGTTGGATATGGTATTTAACAAGGGTAATGATATAATCAAAGAAACTGAGGGCTTAGCTTGGTGTTTGAAAAATGGTAAATATGAGGCGGCTATTAATAAATTTACCAATGTAAAATCTGCCAAAACAAAAGAAGAAATGGCAGGGTTGGCAAAACGTAGATTGTTTGATATTTCTATTGCAATAAAGATGTATGATGGAAAAATTCCTCAATCAAATATCAATACAGCACAAGCTTTGTATGAAAAAGGGGTTGCTTTATTGAGAAGAGAATGTCAAAAAAGCGGTAAAAGCTTTGCAAATCAAATTATCGGTTACAACAAAGATATACAAGGTTATTTTGGAGACAAAATTAAGCTGAATTTGATTACCGAATAGTGGTTAGTTTTGTTTTTTTACCATTGTTAAAAGTTGTTCTAATTTGTTTTTAAGTTTAGTATTTTCGTCTTTTAAATCTTCAATTTGTTTTTGGTAATTATCAGAATCTTTTGCGTATTCTTGATTGAATTCAGGAACTTCATTGTGGTCTAAAATAAAACGTTTTTTTGCTTCTTCTTTTATTTCAAGAATTGTATCAAGTTGTTTTTTTGAAATTAGTCCAAGTTCAATTAATGATTGTCCGAATTTTTTGTTTTCTTTATTGTTTTCGTGGTCTTTTACAGCAGAATCCAAATCAGTTTCAGAAATTGTGCCGTTTTCCATAAAATATTCACCAGTTCTGATTTTCCCAGCTAGGAAACTTGCGATATTGAGGATTTGAGAATTATCTGGGATTTCAAAATACCCTTCATCAACTCCAAACAAAAAATATCCTGCAACTTCTTCCATTGAAAGATAAGTATTTAATGTAATATCAGAAATACTATTATCATTATCGGCAGCTGTTAATACGTTATAAATATTGGTGTCAAAACCTGATTTTTTGAAATCTAGTTCACATCTGCCTTTGTAGGTTAAGACAGGTTTATAAGTTGCAAAAGTGTATGCCAAAGTGTTGTCTTTGTTCACTTCTTCAGACAATTGCATGTAAATTATTTCTTTTACCCAGCTTGGGAATTTTGAAATTTTATCTAAAAATTGTGTTAAAAATTGTCTATTCAACTTTTTATCCCTTTTAAACATCTAGCATTTTAGCATTAATAAATTTTTTCTTCAATAGATATTAAGTTGGTTGATTAATTTGTTATGAAAGGGTAATATATTTGTAGATTTGTTAGTAAATAAGGGGAGAAATAATGGAAGATAATAAAAAAAATCTTATTAAAGATATAATAATTTGGGTATTGTTACTTACAGGTTTTGCTTTAACAATTTATTTAGCTCATGTTTATTATGAAGCGAACTTTAATAGATATGCAATGCCAAGTTTTTGCGCGTTGAGTGAATTTATGGATTGTGATGCTGTTGCTAGAACTACAGAATCTCAGTTCTTTGGAGTTCCTTTAGCATATTGGGGAATGTTCCTATATTCATTCATTATGATGCTTATGGGTGTTGATAGATTGAAAAAATTTCCTGGTTTAAAATTCTTGGAAGTTTTTAAAAACAAATATCATTACATCGCATCATTAGGTATTATTTCCTTTGCAATTTCAATGGTTTTACTTTGTGTAAGTTTATTTGTTATAAATAAATTATGTATAATGTGTGCGGCAACATATGTAATTAACCTTATTATGGCTATTGTTGCAATGTTAAGAGTTAAAACAGGTGTTGTTGGTGTAATCAAACAAAGTTGGTTTGATTTTATAGATGCGTTAAAACCTATTCCATATAGAGTAGCGTTCATTGTTGTAATGGTTTGTGCTGTTGGATTTTTAGGTTGGGCATATACTAGTGCTAAATTTTCTCCAGCTTTGAAGTATCAAAGAAATTATGGCGAATTTGTAAAAACTAAAGTTAATAAATATGCTGTAAAAGGAAACTTGTTAGGTTCCGAAGCTGAAGATGCGGTTGTTTTACATGTTTATTCAGATTATATGTGTCCTATGTGTTCAGTATTTAATATGATGGTGCATAAACTTGCAGGTGATTTTACTAACGTACGAGTTCAACACCATAGTTTACCATTAGATACTGAATGTAATAAATATATGACACAAGAATTTCACTTTGGTTCTTGTACTATGGCAAGATATGCAGAAGCTGCTCATATGCAAGGAAAATTCTGGGAAGTTAATTCATTATTCTTTGAGAAAAAACCAAGTACAGAAGAAGAAGTTATCGGAGTTTTGGAAAGATCTGGTTTTGGTTTAGATATGGACAAACTTAAAAAAGACGCAAGCAGCAAAGAAGTTATAGATATTATAAATGCGGATATTGATTATGCTGTTGGTAAAGAACAAATAGGTACACCTACAATGCATATCAATGAAGAGTTTGAAATGGGTATTCCAAAAGGTGGTTATCCTGCATTAAAACAATGGGTACGTGAGCGTGGTGGAAAAGAAAAACACATCTTGTTCTAATAAAAAGATTTTATTGCACGCTTGTTGTGCAATCTGTTCAGGTTATCCCATATCTTTACTAAAAGATATGGGATATTCCGTTGTTGTTTATTTCTACAATCCAAATATATTCCCTCAAGAGGAGTATGAAAAAAGATTAGAAGCTCAAAAAGTACTATGTAAACATTCTGATTGTGAATTGATTATTGGAGATTATGAGCCAGATGTTTACTATGAGTATGTTAGAGGATTGGAAGAGGAACCTGAAAAAGGTTTGAGATGCGATAAGTGTTTTGAATTGCGTTTAAGAAAAGCGGCAGAAGTGGCAAAGGAGTTAGGTATCGAGGCTTTCACAACGTCAATGGTAATAAGTCCACATAAAAATTATGAAAAATTAACTCAAATTGGACAAAACATTGCAAAAGATATGAATTTAACTTATTTTTCTGAAAATTTTAGGAAAAATGATGGATTTTTGAAAACAAATCAGATTTCAAAATCGTTAAATTTATATAGACAAAATTATTGCGGATGTAAATTTGCTAAAAAAAATTAATAATATCATCCGTTTGTATTATGACGTAATTAATATAATATCATATAATAACGTTGAAAAAGAAGAAATTTTTATTATAAGAAATACAAAAGAGGACAGATTAATGAAGAAGAAGATAGGCTTATTGCTAGCAACAGTAATGGTATTGAACACAATGTCATCAGTAGCTCTTGCTGAAGGATGGAAAAGTCCGTTAAGCAATTACAACTTGTATGAAGATACTCACCCTACAGAGGCTGTAGATGATGAAAGAGAGCGCGTGATGGATGAGTACTATCAAAACTCATTGGGTAATTCTTTGAACCAAAATGCTCCAGGAATGCCTGAAATACCAACAGGTCCAGATCTTATGCAACGTGCAGATAATGCTGCAGATAACGTAAAATCAAGAAACCAAGTTTTACGTGAATCTTCAAGAAATGTATATACTGACCCTGAAGCTGTTCCTGGTTGGACAGATGGTCCTTCTTTCTATCCTGAACCTTCTTTTGATAGTATTGTTGAAAAATACCGCAGAAGTGATTTTGCAGGTTGTCTACAAGAATGTATTTCTTACGTAAGAGAATATCCTAACGATACTTTAGGTTACTATTACATGGCAATGTGCTATTCAAAAATTAGTGATAAAGATAATGCAATTATGGCTTATGAAAAAGTTATTGAACTTAATGATAACCCTATGATTGTTAAATATGCAACAAATGGTCGTAACTGTGTTATGGGACTTGAAAGCGAAAAATGCTTCCCTAACGTAAACGAACCAGAATTAATTTATCCATACAAAGATCTTGCAATTCCTGCTAACTTAACTCCAGTAGATCCTGAAGTATTAGTTAATAGAAACCTAGCAAAATTGAAAACAAAATTATCTCCATTAGAAGCTGCTGAAAAAGAAGGTCAAAACGCTAATGATGATAAGAAACTTAATATTACATTACCATTTGGTAAGCAAGATGCTGAATTGGATGCATTTATCAATGCTCCATACGGCGATGGTTTCTCTCCAGAATTGAAACGTGAATACAAACAACTTCAATTGAGAAAAATCATTGATACAGTTAACACAACTGAAAAAGCTCCAGATAGTGAAGAAACAGAACTTCAAGAAGATAAGAATTTAGAAGATATTCAAAAATTTGATGACAAACATTCTGATTCAGGCATGATTAAGCTTGCTTATGCAGAACCATCAAAAATGTTTGAAGAACTTTCTAAAGATCCTGAATACATCAGACAAAAACAAGAAATCGATGAATTACAAATGCTTTTTGGTTCAGAAAAATCAAAAAGTGATAGCAGCGATATGATGGATTTACTTCCATATATGTCTGAACAAGGTGACAAAAAATTATCTCCTGAAGTGATTCAGTCATTGATGATGCAATCAATGATGGGTAATTTGACTCTATAATAAGAAGCCTATCGGTAAGAGCCTATGTTGTCCGAGTATGAAAAAGTAAAAAAAGACTTTTTATCAGGCAGAATTAAAGGATGCAGAGCATATTTTGAGAACAATGGCTATTTTACAGAAGCAGGTTACTGTTGTATAGTTCTAGATGATTTAAATAATGCAGAAAAGCTCTTTACGCTTGCAAAAGACTATGATAGTCGAGCTGCGTGGGGGCTTTTCCTTTTGCAATTAATAAAAGATAATATTAAATCTTTTCCAACATATTTTCAGATAAGAAATTTCTTAGAATTAGATTTGAGTATATTTATTCTTTATTGCAAGGGAGATTATATAGAAAAGATTATTAGATATGCTGATTTTATGGCATTTTACAATCCTGAATGCTATAAATTTATAGGTCGTGCTTTTTGGGCTAATAATTACATGCCTGCTGCGATGTTGTTTTTAAGACGAGCAAAGGATAAATTTTATCAAGATCCTGAATTGCATTACTTGTTAGCATATATTTTTTATTACACAGACAAAGATTATTCAAAATGTCGCAAATCTCTTGAAACCTGTTTAGAGATTCTTCCAAAATACAATCCTGCAGTAAAACTTTTAAGTAAGCTTTCATAGATATTTTACATTTATCTTTATCCATGATAGCATTTGCTTATGAAAAGAAAACCAACAGTAGCAATAGTAGGAAGACCTAACGTCGGAAAATCAACACTAGTGAATCGTCTTATCGGTTCAAGACATTCAATTGTGGATGATTTGCCAGGGGTTACTCGTGACAGGATTTATTTTGATGTTGAATGGCAAAATAAACCATTTACTGTTATTGATACTGGTGGTATCATTCCTGGTGATGAAGATGATATTATGGTTTCTATATTTGATCAAGCAAGATTGGCTTGTGAAGAAGCTGAAAAAATTGTTTTTATCGTTGATGGTAAAGATGGTTTGAACCCTATTGATTACGATATTGCAAATATTTTACGTCAGTCAGGAAAACCTATATTTTTGGCGGTAAATAAATGCGACAACCCTGAAGCTTTGTTATCTACAAGCGAATTTTATGCGTTATCATTAGGTGATCCTATTGGTATTTCTGCACTTCACGGATCAGGTGGTGTTGGTGATTTATTGGAAGCTGTAACTGAAGATTTTGAAGTTTTTGAGGCTGAAGAAGAAGAAAAGCGTATTAGAATTGCGATTGTAGGTCGTCCTAATGCTGGAAAATCTTCAATTGTTAATGCTTTGTTGAATACGGATAGAGTTATTGTTTCTGATGTTTCTGGAACAACTCGTGACAGTATTGATAGTTATGTAACTTATAAAGATAAAGAATTTATTATTGTTGATACTGCAGGTATTCGTAAAAAATCAAAAGTAGATTATGGTGTAGAAAAATTTGCGGTAGATAGAGCAATTCGTTCTATTCGTGAATGTGATGTAGCACTTTTGGTTATTGATGCTAAAGAAGGTATTTCAGATCAGGATAAAAAGATTTCTTCGATTATTACAGAATCTGGTAAGGGCTTGATTGTTGCAATCAATAAGTGGGACTTGATTGAAGATAAAAAAGCAAATACTTTAAATAAATTTGAAAAAGAATTAAATGTTGATATTCCATTTTTAAGTTTTGCGCCAAAGATTTTTATTAGTGCTGTAACTAAACAACGTTTATCTCAGATTTTTGAAGAAAGCGAAAAGGTTTATGAGCAATGCGTGAAACGTATTTCAACAGGTTTGTTGAACAAAGTTATTAATGAAGCTTATGCACTAAATCCTCCAACAAGTTTTAAGGGCAAAAGATTAAAAATATATTATGTTACTCAGGCAAAAACTCAACCGCCTACATTTGTTCTTTTTGTGAATAGTGAAGAACTTTTGAAAGATAGTTACAAACGTTACTTGGAAAATAAACTAAGAGAAGCTTTTGGGTTTTTTGGTACTCCGATAAGAATCTCTGTTCGTGAACGTGGTGAAAAGAAGTAATTGTTTGTGGCAAATTAATTATTGTTTTGTTTTCATGTATCTGTAACAGTTTTATATAAGGGTTCATTATGGCAGTAGATAAAGTAAATTCGATTAAAAGTTCAGATAGTTACATAATACCAGCTGCGATTGGTGGAGGGTTAGTTACAGGGACTATTGGTTGGTTTACAAGACCCTATATAAAAAATGGTCAACCGACAGATAAGTTTGTAAGAGAACTTGAAAAAGAAGCTGGAAAATACTTGCCAATGGATACTTATGAAGCTATGCATAAAGCAACCAAAGCTATTGAAAACGCACAATCTGTAGACGAAGTTGTAGAAATTACAACAAAACCTGTAATAGATTTGTATAAAACATTTACTATTGAAAATGCGAAAAAAGGTTTGCAAAATGCTATTGATATAAGTTCTGCAATTGGTCGTGTAACAATCACACCAGAAGAAGTAGAAGCTGTAGAATCAATGGATGATGTTATAAAATTAATTATCAAAGATGCAAAAAATGCTTTGGAAGGCAAATCTTTGCAAGAAATCAAAGATAATGCAAAATTGCAATCTATAACCAATATTAAAAAAGAGCTTGTTTCAATGTTCAACTATGTTTGGGATGGTAACAGGAAAAAATTCAGATCCTTAGAAGAATTAGGGTTGCAAGGTGCAGAGGGTGGCGTTGCAAATTTCAACAAAATGGTTTATAAGGTTGTAATGAACACAGTGAAAAAATTTAGGGATAAAACTGCAGCAATTTGGGGATTGGCAGGTGCTTTGATAGCAGGTGTTGTTACAAAAATTGTTGTTGACTCTAAAGATTCTAAAGCTTCTAAAGAAATTTAATTATTTTTATAATAGACGAAATTGATTGATAAACTATGTTATCTTATTAATCTTCTTTTTCATACATGCTAAGAGCTTCATTTATTAAGCATTTCATTTTTTCTCGTAGTGATTTTGGGGTTATTATTTCGCAATCATAAGAATATCTCAATAAACGAGGTAAGAGTTTGTCAGGGTCTTCGTTTTTATTTATAACGATAAGTTCTCCATTTTCATTTCGTCCGTCAGTTTGTTCGTTATCTTTTATTTTGTATGATTTTGCTAATCTATTTTTTAATTTATATACAACAGTAGTGTTCATTTCTACCATTGCAGCTTTTTGTGGTGAAACAATTAAATTCAATATATTACTAATAGGAATTTCTGTTGGTTGTTTGCCTTTATATTCGCAAACTTTCAAATATGCATTTTTTGAGTCATAAATAACTTCTTTTGGAATACATTTACACTCTAGTTGTTCGTGTCCTTTTTTGTATAGGATTTTGATTATGTATTCATCTTTGCAAACTTGTTCACAAACTTTTATTTGTTCTCTTAAATCAGAGTAGTAGAATGAAAAATCATTTTCAAAACTTTTTGTTAGCGTATTAAATATTTTTCTATCTTCATTATTCATCCTCATTGCAAGTTGTTCTAAGAAATCGGTGGTATTTTGTGAGATTTCTATATCAGGAAGTTTGTCGAGTGATGATGTTAATAGGCTAAGAGCTTTTAAATCATCAAAAGAAAAATCTATAGAATATAAGCTACTTAATAGTTTATATTTATGATTTTCTTTTGCAATTTTTACGCCAAAAACTCTTAAAGTATTTATATATTTATTTAAGTTTACTTGAATACTATTAATAGATTGTTCATTATTTTTATCTTTGAATATTTCTACAACGCTATTATAGTCTGCTTTATCTTCGTAAAGCAGTTTAAGAAATTGGAATATTTTCAGGCATCCGTCATTGATTTTTTTGTTATCTTTCAATGTATCCTTCTTTCATTTTTTTGAATGTAGAAATAATATATTCTTTGTATTCCTGAGGGTACAAAACCTTACATTTTGTTGAATGTGACATAATTCTTTGTGTAATCCAGAATTTATCTTTCGCACAAATTTCAATAGTAAGATTATTACCATCAGTAGAGATGATTTTTTCGTTTTCTAATAGTTCAAGTATTTCGTTATCATCTTTTTTGTATAAATATCCGACAGTTATTTCAGGGATTTCAAGAGTTTTTTTGTTCAAGTTAACGCTGTTAATTTTTATAATTCGATTAACTAAGAAACTTGCATAATCATTATATTCTGAGTTGACTCCATAAACGTATAGTTTGTTGTTTATAATTTGGAGTTTATCAACTAATATGGTAATATTTTTCTTTCCTGCGGTTGCAGAGTTATAATATATATCTATTTCAGTGTTATTTTGGGCATAGGAAATCAGATCATTAATTAGTTTTGGTGGAATACTATTCAAAGGTGAGATATTTGCAAGTTTAGTTTTTAGTTCTTCATTATCAATGTAATTCGAAATTTTTTCGAAAAACTTTTGTAAAGCTATTAGGTCAGTAACTTCAATATCTTTTGAAATAATCTTAAAAACTTTAATGATACTTTTTATTTGTTTTTCATCAATTTTCAAGGTAAAAGGATGTGAATCTATTGAATATCTCGTAACACCTTTAACTGTTTTTCTATTTACTACGCAACCGATTTTTCTTAGTGAATTAATATAATTTCTTAATGTATCTGGTGAGATTTTTTCGTGCAGATACTCTTGATTCTCGAATAATTCTTTCATCTCGTTATAAGATTTTGGACCATCAAGTAATATTGAAAATAGAAAAATTGATTTAAATGCAGTAAACGACATGAGGTTATATGTAACAGTATTTGTTTTTAAAAATTCTTTCATATATTTTATTCCTCAAGTTACTACAATCCAGTCTAGCACAAATTTTCAGCTTTTTCTAATTGTAACAAAGCATGCTTTTATTTTTGTATGTAATTTTTTATTGTCAAATAAAATTTGAAAAAAATTTTACATGATTTCATTAAATTTTCTTCATTAAGATTTTATAACACGAGTTTTTTCTTATTAAATCTAGGGGCATGGTCGAATGTAAAATTTTAATAACAATTTTTTACTTGTAATCTTGATAAATTAGGTCTACATTAGAATACATAAGAAAGCCGAATTGAAAAATTAAAGGCTACCAGATAAGAGGAAGGATTCAGTTACTTAGTAAGTAACATAGACATAAAAGATTAAGTTGGACGATGGAAATAGAGGTGATGGTGAAGTAGTCCAAAAAAGGGAAAAAGAGATTATTGAGGTACAGAATAGTATTTAACTGTATGATTAGGGATATTTTTAGTTTACATCTTAATATGTTATGTATATCTAGTTTATTTCGGGAGTAAAAGCACAGACTTTTAGAAGAGAGTTAGTAAGGATAGTTGTAAACTTTAATAGCTTGTACTTATATGAGTACAGGCTTTTGTTTTTTTATTGCCAAGTGGTTGAAATTTTTATATTATTAAATTATGCAAGAATTAGAAGTTAAAAAAGTTATAGCGTTAATGTCGGGAACCTCGTGCGATAGCATAGATGCGGGGTTTTGCGAAGTTTATCCTGATAAAACTGTCAAATTGATTAGAGGTATAAATTATCAATATCCTGAGCATGTAAGGGCAAAAATTTTCCAAATGTTTCGTGGTGAAGCTTCAATTAAAGATATTTGTCAGATGAATTTTGTTATTGGGAAATGTTTTGCAGATGCTGCAAATGTTTTGATTTCAGAATTTGGTAAACCGGATTTTATTTCTAGTCATGGACAAACAGTTTACCATTATCCGTTTGATGAAAAAATTGATAATATTAGCTTGAAAAGTACCTTACAAATTGGCGAGAGTTCTGTAATAGCGCAAGAAACAGGTTGTTTAACAATTTCTAATTTTAGGGAAGCTGACATTGCGCAAAATGGTCAAGGTGCGCCATTGGTGTGTTTTGCTGATGAAGCTTGGTTTAAGTGGGGCAAATGTAAAGGTAAAAATTATGCAATCCAAAATATAGGTGGAATTTCTAATGTAACTGTTATCTCTCAAGATTATGAAACTTTTGGGTTTGATACAGGTTTAGGGAACATCATGATTGACTATTGTATGGGAAAATATTTTAATGAACCTTATGATAATGATGGTGAAATTGCATCAATGGGCAATGTTTGTGATGGTTGGCTGGATTGTTTGTTGCAAGATGAATATTATTTTATGGATCCACCAAAGTCTACTGGTAGAGAATATTTTTCGCCAAGTTATATTGAAAGTGTGTTAAAGTTTGCTCCAGAAGATCCAAAAGACATTATTGCAACGGTTACTGCTCTAACAGCAAAAACAATTGCACAGAGTTATGAAAGGTTTGTTTACCCTAATGTGAGTATAAATGAAGCTGTAATTTGTGGTGGTGGGGCTTATAACAAGACATTAATGCGAATGTTAAGAACTTATTTGCCAAAACATATTGATTTAAAAACTTGTGAAGAGTATGGAATTTCAAATAATTTTAAAGAAGTAATGGCATTTGCTCTGTTGGGTTATTGTACGTATTACGGAATTCCAAATAATTTACCTTGTTGTACTGGCGCAAATAAACGTGTTGTAATGGGTAAATTAACGTATTAAAAGTTGTTGTAAATTGAATTGTAAACAATTGTAACAAGTCTAAAACCATGTGAAATCGGGCATCTCCTCATGTTTTTATATATTTAAGTATATAAAAAGAGAGAGACACGACTATGGCAGTTGACTTCGGAAAACTGAATAAAGCCGGTTTGGGTGCGTCATCGTTTGGCACACGCAAAACTCGAGGAGCGTCTAGTCAAGCAGCACAAAACTTGGCTAACACTACTACTGCGACTAAGTCTTCATTATTCTCTTTCAAGGGTACTCGTATGAACAATTGGGTACCAGGACAACATATTAATAAAAATATGCACAAATATAACTATCAAGGTATGCGTGCATCTATGAATTCCAGAACATTTACACCATCTTATGCAGGTCCTGCAGGATCTATAGGACATATGCATGGTGCTGCTAATAATATCGGTTCTGTGACATATAATAACGATTTTGCAAAAGGTATGATAATTGGTCAAACAGTTGCTCAAGGTATCAACTTGTTGAATCAATTAGGCGTATTTGGCGGTAATAATAATGGTGGCGGAGTATCATCTGTAGGAAGCAAATTATCAAGCGCACTAGGAAGTCTAGGTGGCGGCGGTACCTCTGGTGTTACATCTGCAAATGTTGCAAATGTAATCAATAGTATGAGTTCAGCAACAGATTCTGCATCATTAAGATCTGCAATAAATTCAGCAAAAGCTGAGTTAGAAAGCATAAATCAAAAAGTTAGTGAAGCGGCTACTAATACTTCTCAACTTGTTGATCAAGAAGAGGCTGATGTAAAAGATGCCGAAAAAGATGTTAAATCAAAACGTCAAGATGTGTCTAAAGCATCAGAAAAAGTACGTTCACAAACAAATGTAAGAGATAGTAAGCAGTTAGCTTTAGATAATGCTGAAAAAGATTTAAAACAAAAAACTGCAACATATAATGATTATAGTTCAAAACATGAGCAAGCAAAACAAGATGTAACAAACAAAACAACTATTTATAACAATGCAAAAACTGCAACACAAAATGCTAAAAATCAGTTAGCAAGTATGGCTGCAGATGATCCTGGACGTGCAGCATTAGAAGCTCAAATTGCATCTTTGGAAAAAGCTGAAGAGGCAGCTAAAAAAGAATTAGAAAGAGCTGAAAAAACTGAACAAGATTTAGCTTCAAAACTGGAAGCTGCAGAAACCGCAAAGAAAAGGGCAGAAGAAGCTATACCGACTGCTAAGAAAGAACTTGAAGATGCAAAAACAAACCTTGCAGCTGCAGAGGCTGGCAAAGAAAATGCAGAGAAGGATTTAGATAAAGCAAACGAAGATTTAGAAGTTCAAGAAGCAGAATTAAAAGAAGCTGAAACTCAGCACGAAGATGTTGAAGCATTGAAAGCAGATCAAAAAATCTTACAAGATTCAATTACTGATCAAGAAGATAGATTAGTTAAGTTAATTGCGGAAGAAGAAAAGCAATATGCTAAACTTGACGAAAAAATAGATTCTGATGTTGCAAAAAATGACAAACGATCTGATAAAATAGATTCAAGTAATGGTTTGAGCTGGCGAGAAAAACGTTTAGCGAAGAAAATGGGTCTTACTAATGAAGAAATCGCATCTAATTCAAAATTAAGAGATGGGTTAGAGAATAATGTTGACACTTCATTCATCTTAAAACAAACTCCTACTGCGACAGTTGGTGGTTTCGCTTATCGTACAGGAACTAATCCTTTAACAGGTAACACTGTATATGCTAAAGATAACCAACTTATCACAGAGGAAGAGTTTAAAGCTGCGACTGGTGCTAACGTATAATCTTAACCAAACCTTTACAAAGACTTTACATTTTGAGGTATGTATATTAGAATATAAACAGCAAGCAGTATTGCTAATGAAAAAAGAACGGAGTCCCCGTTCTTTTTTTCACTAAGTAGGATGAGTGCCGTCATCCTGAGGGTGAATACCCGAAGGATCTCTTACATAATGAGATAAGGATTCTTCGCATTGCTCAGAATGACAAGGTCTTTCAGATGACTCTTTTACAGAAAGGTGGTGCCAATGAAACAAGACATCAATAGATTAGAAATCTTAAACGCGATTACTCCGCTGATTGAAAATACAGCGATGCGTTTTAATTTAATTCCTATTGAAATTGATTTTTCAAAAGAAAATCATCGTTGGTTTTTGAGAATTTTCTTGTACTCAAAAGATCATCCAATTACTTTGGATGATTGTGAAAATGTTACAAGAAGTCTTGAAGGATTTTTGGAAGAACTTATTCCTGTTAAATACTACTTGGAAGTTTCTTCTCCAGGCTTGGAACGTAAGTTCAAATCTGAAAAAGAATTCATTATCTTCAAAGGTAAAAGAATCAGTTTGAAGTTAAAAGAGCCGCTAGAGGGTGAAACTGAAAAAATCTTCAAAGGTGAGATTATTGATTATGATACAAATGAAGGTTTGACATTCTTTAGATTTGATGACGGAACAGAGCTTCAAATCCCAAAAAATAATATACAATCAGCTAAATTATATATTGATTAATAAAACGAAAGGAAAAGCAAATGATTAAAATCGGTGCTGGAAACTTAAACGAAGTTTTCGAAGAGTTAGAAAGAGAGAAAGGTATTTCAAAAGAAGTAGTTATTTCTTCTTTATGTGATGCTATGGTTGCTGCTTACAAAAAGCACTTAAGAATTAAAGAAATCGAAAATGTTGAAGCATTTTTGGATGAACAATCAGGTGAAATCGGTATTTTCAAAGGTAAAGTTGTTGTTGAATCTGTTGAAGATCCAGATAATGAAATTTCACTTGCTGAAGCTAAAGAAATCGATGACTCAGTTGAATTAGGTGATGAAGTTAAATTAGAAGTTACACCTGAACAATTTGGTCGTATTGCTGCTCAAGCTGCAAACCAAGTTCTTACTCAAAGAATTAGAGAAGCTGAAAGAAATCTTGTATTAAATGAATTTCTTGATAAAAAAGGCACACTTATTACAGGTATTATTCAAAAACTTGACGATAGAAGAAATGTTATTGTTAATATCGGTAAAACTGATGCTATTATGCCAAGAAAAGAACAAATTCCTGGTGAATACTACAAACCTGGTAACAGAATCAGAGTATTCGTTCTTAACGTAAAAGAAACAACAAGACTTCCTCAAGTTATTGTTTCTCACGGTCATGCTGAAATCGTTAGAGAATTATTTGAACTTGAAGTTCCTGAAATTGAAGACGGTATTGTAGAAATTAAATCAATTTCTCGTGAAGCTGGCTACAGAACAAAAATTGCTGTTTGGTCAAATGATCCAGAAGTTGATTCAGTAGGTGCTTGTATCGGACCTAGAGGTTCAAGAATTCAAACTATTGTTTCTGAACTTAAAAATGAAAAAATTGATATTGTTAGATACTCAGAAGATCCAGTTGAATATATCGTAAACGCATTATCTCCAGCAAGAGTTGTATCTGTTGATATTATGGCAGATGATGAATACAACCACGAAGCATTAGTTGTTGTTCCAGATGATCAATTGAGTTTGGCTATCGGTCGTGAAGGTCAAAACGTTAGACTTGCTCACAAATTAACTAACTGGAAAATTGATATTAAATCAGTTTCTCAAATGGAACAAGCTGAAGATCAACGTGTAAGCAATTATGAGTATGATGAAGTTGAAGAATCTGCAGTTGAAGATGTTGTAGATCCTGAAGAACTTCAAGAAGAAATTGCTGAAGAAATGAATCAACAAGCTTATGATGAAGAAGATATTCCATCAGAAGAAGTTGAAGAAGTTGAAGAAACTGAAGAATAGTAAGTAATTAAATTTGCTAAATAAAAAAGAGGGACTTAAACAAGTCCCTCTTTTAATGCTTTTACAGCGGCTTGTGTACGATCATCGACGACTAATTTTTGGATAATATTGCAAACGTGTGCTTTTGCTGTGTGAGAAGAAATAGTTAATGCTTCTGCTATTTCATTATTGGATTTTCCATCAACGACAAGTTTTAAGACTTCGTATTCTCTTTGGGTAAGATTTGAATGTTGTTCTCTAAACATTGCTCTAGACATCTGTCGTTGTGGTACGATTCCACAATTTTTATCTCGCAAGATTGGGACAGCAAGTGGGTCAATCCACATTGCTCCATCTTTAATTGTTTTGATTATCATTTTTAAAATTTCAGTATTTATATCTTTCATTACATAGGCGCAAGCCCCTGATTGAAGGGATTCAAGGACTTCCTCTTCGCTCAGGTGTGAAGTTAAAATTATAATTTTTGCGTTTGTATTTAGTTCAAGAATTTTTTTTGTAGCTTCTATTCCTGAAATATCAGGAAGTCCAATGTCCATAAGGGTTACATCAGGATGTGTCGTTTTGAACTTTTCAATAGCTTCTTTTCCATTTTGAGCTTCCGATGTTACTTCAAGTCCGTCTTGTTCTTCAAATAGGGATTTTAAACCGACACGCATGAGTTTGTGATCTTCTACAAGTAATAATTTTATGGCTGAATTTGTCATTTTATTTCCTCATTTTTAATCATTATATTGAGTTTGTTGTAGTGGGTGAATTGTTGTAGTGACAAAAGTTTGGGTATTATTTTTTTGTTTGTTTTTTTGTTTAAAATTTTATTTATTTTTAAAAAATTACTTGCTAAAAAGTAGCGAAAATATTCTGTTTGTTATAAAATTAGTAGGATAAAATATTAAGGGATTGGTAATATGAAGTACTCCAAATTTTCAGCAATAATTGTAGGTAGTGGAATCGCAGGTTTGTATGCTGCGTTAAAAATTGAGCAACAATTGAATTTGCCAAACGGTGTGCTTTTGATTACAAAATCCAAGTTGGGAGAAAGTAATTCTTATTACGCTCAAGGCGGTATGGTTGCGGTCTTGAAGGAAAACGAGAAGGATTCTGTTGAATCTCACGTTACTGATACAATCAAAGCTGGTGCTGGTTTGAGCGAATTAGATACTATTAGATTTATTAGTGAGAATTCCGATAAAGTTGTAAAAGATTTATTAAAATTCGGTGTTGAATTTGATAGAGATGAGACTGGTAAGTTTACGTTAACAAAAGAGGCTGCGCACAGTGTAAGAAGAATTCTACATTCTGGTGGAGATGCAACAGGTCGCGAGATGGAAATTGCACTTTGCCAAGCTGTTAAAGATAATAAGAATATCACTCTATATGAAAATACAGTGGCTGTTGATTTATTGATTGATGACAAAGGTTGTGGCGGAGTTGTTCTTCTTGATGCTAATGATGAATATGAAACGATTTATTCAAATACTGTAATTATGGCAACAGGAGGATTGGGTCAACTTTATCAATATACAACAAATCCAAAAGGTGCAACAGGAGATGGTTTTGCTCTTAGTTATAGAGCTGGTGCTGTGTTGCAGGATATGGAATTTGTTCAATTCCATCCAACAGCTTTGGCGTTTGATGGTGCTGAAAATAGATTTTTAATTAGTGAAGCTGTTCGTGGAGAAGGTGCAAAACTTTGCGATGAGTTTGGCATGGAATTTATGTTTAAATACCATGAGAAAAAAGAGTTGGCTCCGAGAGATATTGTTGCTCGTTCAATCTTTTGTGAAATGAATAATAATGGTGATCCTTGTGTATTTTTGAATGCAACAGGATTAGGAGAAGAAAAATTATTAAAACGTTTCCCTACAATTGCAAAAAAATGCAAAGAATATGATATTGATATTACTCAGGATTTAATTCCAGTGGCTCCTGCTGCACATTATTTTATGGGTGGTGTTAAGACAAATATTCGTGGAGAATCTTCTGTTAAAGGTTTGTATGCAATTGGTGAAGTTTCTTCAACAGGCTTGCATGGTGGCAACAGATTGGCAAGTAATTCGTTATTAGAATGTGTAGTTTGTGCTTATGAAGTGGCTGAATATTTGAAAAATGTTGGTTTGGCGGCAGATGATAATTTTGAAAATAACGAAAAATTTAATGAAATTATCGCAAAATATGAAAAAGAAGTGGATTTAAAACCTGTTGATGTGAAAGTTTTGAAAGATGAATTACAAGCAACAATGTGGGCAGGGGTTGGTATTTTTAGAAATGAACAAATTATGAAATCTGCTCAAGAAAATATTGAAAAACTTTCAGAAGAATTTAATAGAGAAGATAAATGTTTATCAAAAGATGAATATGAACTTCGCAATATGTTGATTACAGCAGAACTTGTTGTAAGAGCAGCATTAAATAGAAAAGAATCTCGTGGTGCGCATTATAGAGTTGATTATTTAAACACTAATGAGGTTTGTGAACACAGTTTGATAGTTAAAAATAAAGGAGAAATAAATTTTGTTAAGTAGTTTTTATGTGGAAGATCACGTTAAAGCGGCGTTGATGGAAGATATTGGATTTGGTGATGTTACAACTGAAAGCATTTTAGGGGAAGACGAAATTTTTTCAGCACGTCTTGCTTCTCGTTGCGAAGGTGTAATTTGTGGTTTAGAGGTTTTTAAAACTGTTTTCAAGGTTTTATCACCAAAAGTTAAAGTTGAATTATTGTTCAAAGATGGTGATAAAATTAAAAAAGGTGATATTTTAGCAACTATTGAAGGTCCTGGAAAATATTTGCTTTTAGGTGAAAGAGTTGCACTAAACTATGTTCAAAGAATGAGCGGTATTGCAACTGAAACTAACAAATACCAACAAGCTATCGGTGATTTGCCTTGCAAAATCGTTGATACAAGAAAAACTACACCTGGATTTAGAGCATTTGAAAAATATTCTGTAAAAGTTGGTGGCGGTGCGTTGCATAGATTTAATTTATCGGATTGTGCAATGATTAAAGATAACCATATTCAAGTTGCAGGGTCTGTTACAAATGCGGTGAAATTGGTTAAGGCTAACCTTTCTCACGCTCATAAAATTGAGCTTGAATGTGATACTTTAGAACAAATCAAAGAAGCCCTACCATTAGGTGTTGATATTATTATGCTTGATAATATGACTTTAGAGCAAATGAAAGAAGCAGTTGAGCTTATTGACCACAGAGCAACTGTAGAAGCTAGTGGTAATGTTCATCTTGATACTGTTCGCAAAATTGCAGAATGTGGTGTTGATATTATTTCATCAAGTGCAATTGTTGCAAAAGCTCCAACACTTGATGTTGCCCTTGACATGTAGGGGTAAATATAATTGGTGAAAATATTATGTTGTCATTCAGAGGGCTTTAGCCCGTGGAATCTCATAATATTTTCACTAAATATTTTATGAGATTCTTCACCCATTTAGGGTTCAGAATGACGAGTAAGGATGAATAGATGAACCAACAAGAACGTTATGAGTTACTTACAAAACTTTCAGAGTTTTATGTGAAAGAAGTGAAATATAATTTAGGATATTTTAATAAAGTTAAGTTTATTTCTCGAGCTTCTATCGCTTGCGTGTGGTCAATACTTTCATTATTTATACTTGGTCCATGTGTATTTCTTATAGATCATATTTGGATTGATATTCCTGAGCGTATTCTAAGTCCTACTGTGATTTTTCTATTTATTGCTATTTACTTGTTCTGTTTTTTGATTGAATACTTAAAAACGTTGGATAAAAAGAATAGTATCCAAGTATTGGTTGATAGTGATGGGAAAAATAAATTTATTCCATTATCAGCTGATAACGAAATTAAAAAACGTTTGATGAGTAAATTTGTATCGTTATTTGGTGATTTTACTTGGAGTACATACTATACACCTTCAAAATTTGAAAAAAGAAAAATTTCTGTTGAAGGATTAAATATTTTAAAAAATCCACTAACACTTTTTGATGATTATATTGAGGGTGTATATAAAGGTGTAAACTTGACAATGGTAGATGGCGATACGTTGATTTTAAAATCACATTTTTTGGCTGTTTACTCATTGTTTTTGTTTTTATTAGGTATGTACATCCCTATCTTAGGTGTTACGATTCTTGTATTTATAATTATATTTTTATTTAAATATATTACATCAAAACAATTCAAAGGCTTAGTTGTAGAAATCGATATGAATAAAGACTTTGAGGGACATACATTCATCTTAGAAAAGAATAACGTAAAGGATAATTTGACTGTTGATAGGGGTAAATATCAAGAAGTTAACTTAGAGGATATAGAATTTTCTAATGAATATAATGTATATTCTCAAAATCAAATTGAAGCAAGATATATTCTTACAACTGCGTTTATGGAAAGACTTAAAAACATAAAAGAAACCTTTAAGGCAAAATATGTCAGGGCTTCATTTAAAGATAAAAAGATAGTAATTTTAATTCACACAGGTCGAGATATGTTTAACCTTGGAAATTTCTTATCAGATATTGGCGAAAAAACATTTGTCCAATGTTTTGAAGAAATTTGCTCAGTATTGGATTTGGTTGAAGAATTAAAACTTAATGAAAATTTAGGTTTATAGATGTCATTCTGACGAAAGTCAGAAGCTCATATTAGGGTTAATTTATTGAGTGTTGAGATCCTGAATCGAGTTCAGGATGACATAATAGCTTTTTAAGGGCAAACATCGCAATTATTTATTAGTAACCAAAGCTGGTCTTGTTACAGTTAGTACTGTTTCGTTTGGAATATAGAAATCTTTTACTCCATAATTAGCGTTTACAAATAAGAATTCCAATGTCTCCCCATTTTTGATTTCAAGTAAATCGAATGGGATTTTCAAATCTAGTACTTCGTCGTATGCTGTTTCAATTTTTTTAGATTGTTCTAAAACCCACATATCACCTGGGATTGCTTTAATCAAGCGAAGTAATTGCAATTTGTCGTTTCTAATTGCAATTTGGATTTCGTTATGGAATTTTTCCATTGATACAGGTGCAATATTTTCGGTTTTATTAATCAACCTTACGGGAGCCAAAGCTTGTTTGTTGCCAGCTTTTCTCAGATAAATATACATTTGATAAGTTCGTTTTGTTAAATCTGCGTTTTCTCTTATATATTTATTCATGTGTAATTTTAAATAAAGATTTTCTTCATCATTACCAAAGCGAATATTATCAAATAATTTTGATTCTCTAAGAACTGGACCATCAGGTATATCAATGCATCCAGCTTGATTCCAAATGTCATCTTCTCTTGTTATAAATTTACCGTCAATAGTTGGTGTGATTAATGATAATGGGTATTTTGACGGTTTAGATGTTGAAAGATTGGACAATGGAAAATCAAGATATTTAGGGGTGTCTAGTCCCAAACATCTGTATATATTTTTCAAATGTGTTCTGAATAGGAAATCGAAAATGTTATCTCTACCAGAATCATTTGGTTCTCCATACCACCAGAACCAGTCACTACCTTCAGCGATAAATAGTTCACGTCTTGCAGTTTCGATATTTGGATTTAGCGGTTCGCGTTTTACAAATTCAGAAAAATCGTGTCTGACTCGTCTTAAATATGCCCAAGCCAAGTCTTTTACAGGTTCATCAACCCATAATTTGAAGTTTCTGTTAATCCAAGAACCTGATGAAATTTTATTTAATGTTTTATTTTCTTTTGATTTATCTAAGTAATCACTGATTAAAACTGTTTCTAAAGAATCATCTTCAGTAATTAGTGTATAAAGCGCTTTCAAGAAAGATGCGCCATCTTCCAAATAATTTTCCCAACAATTTTCCCCATCTAATGCGATTGTCAAAAGATGTTCTTTATCTGGAGATGATAAAATTTTGCTTTGTAAAACTTTTATTCTATCGTACAAATCACCTGCTGTTGTTAATGGGTTATGGTTTTGATATTCAAAACTTATCAAGTTAGGTATTGTTGAATCTCTGAAAATCATTTTAATATCAGAAGACTTAGTTTTATATTGATAAGTTTTTAATAAGTGATAAGGTTCTTTTAAGTAACCTTTAAAATCGTGTTCAAATTCAAAATTGATAGAATTTGCTAAAATTCCCTCATCGGAAATAGACCATTCAACTCCCAAACCGCTAAGCATTTCAAGAGTTTTGCCATTTACGCATTGCTCAGATGGCCAAACCCCTCTTGGACGTTTTCCAAAAATTTCTTCCACTCTATCTAGAGCCATTTTTGTTTGCAATTTTGCATCTAATTCAGTTTTTAAGCTTAACAATTCATCATCAGGCGATGGATTTTTTTTGATATTTTTATAATCCAACAAAATTGGTAAAATTGGGTGAAAATAAGGGCTTGTGGTGATTTCGATTTTATTTTTTTCAACCAATTTTTTTATTGTTGGAATAATTTTTCTGATAATTTCTCTTTGAATTTCAATAATTTTAATTCTATCTTCAAGAGTATAATTTTTCCCTTTTTTAACTAGCTTTTTCAAATCAGCATTAGATGTTTTGAATGATGGATCAATCCAAGCAAGGTTGAATAACGCCATTAAGTCAGCGTATTCTTGATCTGTCAGTACTGAAACATCGTTGGTGCCAGCAGCTTGAACAATTTGATATAACCTATGATATTCAGGGTTTGGAAGTATCATAGTTTGATAATTTGCATCAAAAAAGTTGTTTAAAATAAATGTTTTATCTTCTTTGTTAAGACGTTCTGTTGGGGCTATAGTCATTCTTGAGTGAATGTCGTGGGCGTCTTTTTCGCCATAATCTATAATAGAGTCAAGTAGAACAGGAACAAAGTTGAAATTGAGTTTTAATTTATCAAATTTCTTTGCCCACAAAGCCATATCAAGATAATCTTTCACTGCGTGAAGCCTTACCCAAGGCATTAAATAGTCTCCATTTGGTAATAATTGATATACCGGCTGGTGCATATGCCAGTAAAACGCAATGGATAACTTTTTCGACTGACTCATCATCATTTCCACACACCCCTTTCCCTCATTGTAGCACTTTTCTTATTTTTTCTCAAGCGATACAAAGTATATAAGTGTAACAGTTGGTAACAGATTTGCCCTCTGTTTTTTGGAATTGGCATGTTTTTGCTATAATTTTAGTAATTGTTAAGGTTGGGAATTTATTTTTTTACCCGAAACATTTATAAACACAGCTGAAAGGATAGAGTAAATGAAGAAATTTTTCACTTTTTTAATGTTAATGTTATCTGGAATTCAGAGTGCTTATGCTATGAATGTCGATGAATTCATCGATAAAAATATTGCGCCTGTTACAGATTTCATTGCAAAATTAATCTTTTTCCCAATAAAAATTGGAAGCGTAGAAGTTCCAGTTATTGTATTGTGGATTCTTTTTGCAGGAATTTTCTTCACGTTCTATTATAGAGGTATTGCTGTTTGGGGCTTCAAACACGCTATTGATTTAATTGCAAAACCAGGAGAAAAAGGTGATGATTGTGGTGAAGTTTCTTCATTCCAAGCCTTAGCAACTGCTTTATCTGGTACAATCGGTATTGGTTCTATTGCAGGGGTTGCGATTTCAATTTCTTTAGGTGGCCCTGGTGCGGCTTTTTGGATTTTTGCTGGAGCATTGCTAGGTATGTCTATCAAATTTGTTGAGGCAACTTTGGCTGTTAAATATAGAAGATTTAACCCGGATGGTTCTGTTTCTGGTGGTCCGATGCATTATATTGCGCACGGTTTAACAAGAAAAGGCTTAAGATGGTTAGGTCAACCTTTATCTGTAATTTTTGCTATTCTTTGTATAGGTGGCGGTATTACAGGTGGTAATATGATTCAAATTAACCAAACTGCTCACCAACTTATATTTATTACAGGTGGCGAACACAGTATTTTCCATGGTTATGCGTGGGTTATTGGTACTGTTGCTGCAATTTTGATTGGTTTGGTTGTTATGGGTGGTATTAAAAGTATCGCAAAAGTTACAACCGTTTTGACACCTACAATGTGTGCTTTGTATATTGTTTCAGGTTTGATTGTTATATTAGTTAATATCAAAGGTATTCCTGCTGCTTTAGGTTTGATTATGCAAGAAGCATTTTCTCCAAAAGCTGTAACTGTTGGTTTTATGGGTGTTTTAATTTTGGGTTTAAGACGTTCTGTTCAATCTAACGAAGCTGGTACAGGTGCAGCGGCTATTGTTTATGCTACTGCTCAAACTAAGGAAACTGTTTCTCAAGGTTTTGTTGCATTGTTAGAAACATTTTTAACTGGTGTTTTATGCTTATTTACATCTATCGTAATTGTAGTTACTGGAGCTTGGAAGCCTGCAGTTGCTGCGGTTGAAGTTGCAAGAACTGCTGGAACAACAATAAATCCAAATGGTATTGAATTGGCTTCATCAGCATTCCAATCAGTAATTTCATTCTTCCCAATAATTCTTTCTGTTATTGCTGTTTTATTTGCAATGTCAACATTAATTTCTTGGGCTTATTATGGACAAAAAGCTTGGACATTCTTGTTAGGTGAAGGCAAAAAACGTGTATTAACATTTAATTTATTATATTGCTTATTTATTATTATTGGTTCAGCGATGAATGTTGATTCAATTATTAATATTACTGATGCAATGATGATTGCAATGTGTGTGCCAAACGTAATCGTACTTTATTTCTTGGCTCCTGAAGTTA
>JAFUPZ010000057.1 GCA_017472545.1 bacterium
AATATGGGGTATGAGGATTATACAAAAAGGTATCTTTTATCAGTGGATGAAGATTCATGTGATGATTTATCTTATGAAACTAGTCTGCATTCAATATCTGCATATTTGCAGAATAACGATAATTATAAGATTTATCATTCGATGAATGATTATTTAACTAATACTCATCAACTTAAAAAATTGAAAGAATATGCACAAGATAAATTGGTTTTACTTGATAATGGTGCGCATTTGGGGTTTTTGTACAGGCAGGAATTTATTGACGACTTAAAAAATACAATAAATATGAAAAAATAGGCAATTTTTATCTTTCACATGTTTTACTATATCTGAAATATAGATGAAGAAAGGTTTTTTTATGAATATCCAGTGTACCCCAACTCAGTTAACAGTTTCAAATCCTCCAAAATTTACTGGTAAATTGATGGATAAAGCGTTTACTGTGCTGTCAGATAAAAAAGTTTGCAACAAAATGACAAACTTAGATTTTATTTCAACTCAAATGTATATAAAATCTTTGGCTTATAAAATGGGTATAACTCCTGATGAAGTTGCTGAACTATCTAAGTTTGACGGAGTTGAATTTTTTGCTAATTCTTATAACTTTTTACTTAAAAAATTAGGGTTGGCAGAAGAAATTTCTCCACCACTTCAACTAATCCCAGAGATAAAAGATTCTCCTCTTTTTGCAATGTATATTCCTTCATATAATCAGATTTTGGTAGATCTTTCTAAAGTGGGTAATCTAGATAAACAATATTTGTTTGCGGCATTAAGACATGAACTTCAACACTTTATTCAAGCTGCAGATATTCACAGGCATGAAACCTTAGCTCCAAAAATTGCTGATGTCATAACAGATCAATTTATTACATCTGAAAAGAAAACATTTGATTATATTTTAGAAAATTTAAATGACGAACAAATTAAAGCAATTTATGCGGAAGATCCATCCTCTATGCAATTAATAACTGCGTATAAAACTGTATGTTCGTTAAATGATGATGCAATAATGGCCGACTTTTGGAATCAAAGGGCTATAGCTTATCGTCAAAATGTTGATGATTTGCAAAAAAATATACAAGATAAATTAGGTATTATTAAGGCTGATAGTGCTTTAACTCCGAGAATTGAAAGAAATCTTGAAGAATTCGAAAATTCAGGATATTTCAATGTCGATGGTTCCTTGAATATGAAAAAATATTTTGATGCTGGAATTGAAGATGAAGCTATTATTGCGCAAATCAAGGCTCAGCATGAATTTGAAGGTGTTCCTTGTGGAGTGCGAAAATTAAAAGAAGAAACCCTTGCAGATATTAAAAGAAAAGAAGCTGCTCAAGATGCAAATTTATAATTTTACAAAAATATTGACCGATTTTATTTGTTATATGTAAAATATAAATAAGGACGGTACAATTTTGGAAAAGTTTTCAAGAACAGAATTGTTGATAGGTAAAAATGCAGTAAAAAAACTTGCAAAATCTCGTGTTGCAGTTTTTGGCGTTGGAGGTGTAGGCGGTTATGTTGTTGAGGCTCTTGTAAGAAGTGGAGTGGGAACTCTTGATTTGATTGATAATGATGATGTTTCTATCTCTAATATAAACCGTCAAATTATAGCAACTACTAAAACCGTCGGACGTTCAAAGGTTGAAGTTGCAAAAGAAAGAGCTTTGGAAATTAATCCTGATGTAAAAATAAATATTTATCAGATGTTTTATACTCCAGATTCAGCAAGTCAGTTTGATTTTTCTCAATATGATTATGTTGTAGATGCAATTGATACTGTTGGGGGTAAATTATCTTTAGTAGAAATGTCAAAATTAGCTGAAGTTCCAATAATTTGTGCAATGGGTGCTGGTAACAAGCTAGATTCTACCAAATTTGAGGTAGCAGATATTTCTGAAACTTCTGTTTGTCCATTAGCTAGAGTTATGAGAACTGAGCTTAAAAAAAGAAATATATCTGATGTAAAAGTTGTTTATTCAAAGGAAATTCCTCAAAAATCTGATTTGATAGATGAAAAAACTGGCAAATCTATACCTGGAAGTATTTCTTTTGTTCCATCTGTTGTTGGGTTAATTATTGCTGGCGAAGTAATTAAAGATTTGATTAAATAAATTGTGTTGAGAGATAAATTAAACATAGCAAAATAATTTTTGTTTTGTTTTGATATTTGTATGAATATTAAGCCTAATCAATCTTATGACAATTGTTCTTTCAAAGGTATGAATGCCAGACCTTTGAAAGGTATATTTATGACATCTGATATTGGCGGAATAGCAAGTGAAATTTCTTCTTTGCGTCCAAAAATAGGATTAGATGTTTTTACATTAGGTAAAAATGGTGATATAGTTTCTGAGAACTTTGCCCCAGAGGGCACAATA
>JAFUPZ010000058.1 GCA_017472545.1 bacterium
AGGTGGTTCATTCATCTGACCGTAAATAAGACCAACTTTATCTAATACGCCACTTTCTTTAAACTCATTCCAAAGGTCGTTACCTTCACGAGTTCTTTCTCCAACACCACCAAATACAGATACACCATTATGTGCCATTGCAATATTATGGATTAACTCTTGGATTAAAACAGTTTTACCGACGCCAGCACCACCGAACAAACCAATCTTACCACCTTTTTGGTATGGTTGAAGCAAGTCAATCGCCTTAATACCAGTTTCTAAAATTTCAACATCTGTATTTTGGTCAACAAGCTTTGGAGATTCTCTATGGATTGGTAAATATGTATCTGTGTCAATAGGTCCACCATTATCAACCGCATCTCCTGTAACGTTCAAGATTCTACCTAAAATAGCTTTTCCTACAGGGATTTTGATAGGCTCATTTGTATTAACAACTTTCATACCACGTCTTAGACCATCAGTTGAAGACATTGCAACAGTTCTCACTTTATTCGAACCTAACATTTGTTGAACTTCTGCAACAACTTTTGTTCCATCTTCTTGGAAAATATTCAACGCAGTATAAATACTTGGCAAATCTCCTGACGGAAATTCAACGTCAATAACCGGCCCAATAACCTTGGTAATTAAACCTTCTGTTGCGGTTAATGTTTGCATATTTACCCCTCTCCTTATATAAAATTTATAATAATTTCTCCCTTACTTGACCATTATACAACAAGAATTAAATTTATATAAGCCCTTTAATTTAAAAAAATTAATAATTTTCAAAACCACTAGCAAAAAACTTTTTTCTCATGTATTATATTGTTCATACTCTAAAAATATGGAAAAGAATATGCAGCAGTTAGCCATCGGAAAAGAATTAAACTCCAACGATAAAATCTATAAACCGGATTTTAACTCAAAGTCAGGAAGAGAACTACTAGCGTTCTATCTTCAAACAAAATTCAGACAGATATTCTTGTACGATAAAAAACAAGAAACCCCAATTATCAATCAAGTTAATCCTGACTTTATTGACAAATTTTCAAGAAGATTGATTAACAAACCAACAAAACGTCTTCTTATTGGAGTTACAGGCGAATCTGCATCAGGTAAATCAACAATTTGCCGAGAAATTAAAAATGTTATTGAACAACTTTCCATGCCTGTAACTGTTTTAAGTACAGATAATTATTTTAACGATATTTCTGCATTAATCAATAAATACGGTAGCTTTGATAACCTTACAGATAATGGTTATGATGTTGATGCTCCTTCAAGTTTCCAATTGGATATTTTGCGTGCAGACTTAGAAGACTTATCTGACGGTTTAGATATTAAAGCTCCAATGTACTTGCCTAACGGAACAGGTGTTTCTGTACCAAAAGCATTCGATGTTAAAGCGCAAAAAATCATCGTTGTTGAAGGTATTGCAACAATGTATGATGATGTAAAAGACGTATTTGATATTAAAATCTACGTTGAAACAGAAAACGATTTGAGAAAAAGTCGCTTTATGAGCCGTGCAGTTGAAGAAAGAAACCAAAGTGTTGAAAACGCTGAAAAACACTGGAGTTACATCGCTCAAGCTGGCGAAAAATATGTTAAACCTTTCAGAAAAGATGCTGATTTGGTAATTAATGGCAATTCAAACTTAAAATACTTTGCACAAATCCTTGAATACATCCACGAGATTACAAATAATTTCCAAGGATAAGAGTAAAACATGTAGAAAGATTATTAGTACATAATTTGTACGTTTACTTGGCGTGCGCGAGCTTTATTATCAAAATCAATTAGTACAACTTGTTGCCATTGACCCATATGTAAAACCCCATCAATTAATGGAATATGAGTAGAGTTTCCAACAATTGAAGCTCTCACGTGCGCATAGCCATTACCATCATGCCACATTTCATCGTGGTGATAATCCTTTTCTATAGGAGCAATTCTATCTAAAGCTTCTGGCAAGTCAACCAACAGACCTGGTTCGAACTCAATATTTGTAATAGAAACAGTACTCCCTTTTGCATAAACAAAAACAACCGCATTTTGTAATTGATGATTATACACAACATTTCTAATCTGTGGTGTAATATCAATTATATCTGTATTTCCCTTTGTATGGACAGTAAAAACATCATTAATAATAGTCATATATACCCCTTTTTTCTCATTCTAGAACAACAAGATTCTATTGCAACGAATAAAGAAGTAATATTAAGGGATTTTATGCTTTCTTAATAATTATAAGATTTCTGGTTAAATTTTCATCTAATGGCAAATCATATTCCAAAATTTCAACAATTTCTGATTTATATTTTTTCAAAATACCTTTTGCCTCAGCAATCTCTTCTGGAGTTTTTCTTGATTTGTAAGCCACAAAATATCCACCCTTTTTCACTTTTGGAAGTGCGAACTCACAAATATTTTTCAAAGAAGATACCGCTCGAGAGGTTACAACATCATATTCACCAGATAAAGTTTCAACCCTTGCGCAAATTGGAAATATATTTTTCAAACCTAATTTTGTAGCAATTGAAGAAATCGCTCTAATCTTTTTAGCAATACTATCAACCGCAGTTACTGTAATTTCAGGATAAGTAATTGCAATTGGAAGAGCTGGAAAACCTCCACCAGTACCAATATCTAATAGCGTTGATGCTTTACCATATTTGTCAAAAAACTTTTCAATTCCCAATGAATCGAATACGTGTTTTTCCCATAAAAATTTTTCATCATTTTTTGAAATTAAATTCACTTTTGAATTTTCTTCCAAAAACAAATTCATATATTCTGTATAAAATTCTTTATTTTCCATATTTTTCCTGAAGTTTTAAAAATTCATCTTCCTTGACTCGTTTTTGAATATCGTCAATACGAGAAACAATCTTATCCAAATTATCTTTGGTAAATGAAATTTTTGCAACCTTATACGCTTCCATAAAATATTTATATGCTAATTCAATCTCTTTGCGCAAGTAATAGAAATCACCTAACTCTAACGATGCTCCCGCTATATAATATGGTTCTTTCAATAATTTTGCATACTCTAAAGCCTTGTTCATATATTCTAAAGACTTTTCATCATTACCTGAGGCATAAATTTCTGCCAAATGAATTGCAGAAGCATATAATCCATTATAATTTTTCATTAGAGTATCAATTTTTATACTCTCGTTATAATATTTTACAGCTTGTTTGGTAGCACCAGCTTCATCATACAATTCTGCAAGATTAGACAATGCCATTGACAAATAAGTATTATGCTTAGGATTAGAATCTAGGTCAATACATTTTTTATAAAATTCTGCTGCAGAACGCGGATCATTTTTCTCATCACTTGCCACAGCAAATTTATAATACAGCTCTGAAACTACAGTTTTATCTGTTGAGATTTCAACAAGCGGGATTGCTTTTTTGTAATATGCATACTCCGAATTTATATCATCACTCAATCTAGCACACGCCAAATATACTTTTATTGCTAATTCATTTGGCATATCAGAAGCTTTTTCTAATTCTGAAAGTATAAACTTCGCATTATCGTGTTTGTACATCAGATAGTAAATATTTGCTACTTCAAGCTTAATTTCATAAAACTTGAACATATTAGACGCATTGAAATAAAAATCTTGTGCCTGTGTATAATATTCTAAAGCTTCATACCAATCAGAAAGATTTTGATAAGCTTTTGCCAATTTAGTATAAATATGAGGCAAGAAAGTGTAGAAATCATCATCTTCAGTTTTTGTTAACGCGTTTTGATAAAGCATCACAACTCGTTTGTAATTATAGTTTTGTTCTTCCTTATTTGCAGCATTCAAAATTTGTTGCAAAGACATATTAACACTGTCTTTTTCTAATTTGTTATCCTGCGCTGTTGAATCAATAAAACCACGAATTGAATCTGCAATATTATCTAGAATAGATTCATCCTCAATAATAAAACTAATTTTATTAATTTTTTCTTCCTTAGTTTCTTCAACTTGAGAAGTGACAACTTCCTCTTCTTGTTTAATTTGAACTTCTTGAGCTTGTTGCTGAGGAATTACTACAGCTTGATTTGGCATCAACGGCTGAATTATCTGAGTTAGCACAGGCTTTTTCGGAATAAACATACTATGATATTCAATCTCATTTCTCATAGTTTGACGAGAAAGCATCAAATCTCTTTCCAAAGGTTTTAATGGTAATTGTGTATTATACAAATCAATACACGCTGTATGTAATTTTATCATTACATTTTCTGGAATTTGATTTTCAATCACTACACGCAATGTATCTTTCAAATACAGACATTCACCAGCCACTGAAAGAAGAGAATTTTGTACAAAAAACATAACTCTTTGTTCATCGTATAAGTGTAGTGATTTTAGCAAATTTACATGGATTGGAATACGCATTACGGTCAACAATCTGAACAAATGCGCACTCACAGGATCAACTAAAGATATTGCTTCCCTGACGATAAACTCAGGAAATCCCATATAACTTTTTGAATACAATTCCAAAAAATCAACCAAAGATAATTGGCGTAAATTCATTATATTCACAGTTAATTTTAAATAATTATAATAACCTTTTGATAATTTATATAATTCATTAGAAAGTACACCAATATTTTTAATACCATTATCTTTCAAATATTTTTCAAAAACTTTTTGAGAAAAAGCCAAAGTTGTAACTTTATCATATTCAAACTCGGCAAAGTCATCTGATGATATTGATTTTCCGACAAGCACAATTTTTACATTTGGGAATTTCAACAAATGCTTTAAAAAATTCACAACATCAGTCTTGTTTTCTTTCACTATAGCTTCATAAGAATCAATCACAATCAATATCGGCTTTGTAACACTTGTAAAATATGAATTAATCTTTTGATTAAAATTTTCGACTTTTATCTTTGGCGGAGTAATTGCTCCAAGCATTATATAACTTCTAAAAGTTTCAAAAAAGCTCAACAACATATCATCAAGAATTGTTGTTTCAAGGCAAGTATAAGGCAGAATAATAACGTCATTATTTAAAAAGTTTGTCGTAAACCCAACAACCTCTGACTTACCGCTACCTTTAAACCCTGTAACTTGGAGTAAATTTTTATCACCCATCAAAAAATCACAAATTTGTCCAATTTGTTTTTCATTATTTTCAATCAAACAAACTTCCACAGGAAATTCCTTTGGTAATTCTTTGATATTTATAGGTTTTTCGATAAATTTAGCCATATATTTTAGTTAACTCTGTTTCTGCCATTTTCTTTTGCGTTATATAATCTTTTATCAGCTGACTCAATAATTGTTGCAGGAGTTTGTCCATCTTCTTCACCAAACGATGCAACACCTAAACTGATAGTTACATTGCTTTCTTTTCCATTGCTCAACTTACAAGATTTTGAAGCAACAAGTGAACATAATTTGTTTGCAATTGAAACTGCTTCCTCATATTTTGTATTAGGGAGGATTATACTCATTTCTTCTCCTCCGTATCTACATACTATATCGGTTGCACGAACATTTTTCTTTAATATAAACGCAACTTGTCTTAATACAGCGTCACCTGATTGGTGACCGTATGTATCGTTGAACTTTTTAAAGAAATCAATATCAACCAATATCAATGATAACGGAACGTCATAACGTGCAGAATGCGAAACTTGATTTTGCATTTGTTCTTGGAAATATCTGTGGTTATACAATTCTGTTAAACCATCTGTTGTTGCAAGCTTGTACTGTTGATCAAAATCTCTAGATTTGATTAAATACTTAACAATAACAACTGCAATAAATGCCAATATAGCAATAGTCAGAGGAATAACAATTCCAACCCACATATTATAAAATCTCATAGCATAATGAGTTAAAATTACATAAGCACCATAAACAGTACAAGATAATCCTAACGCTACAGGCATTGAAGATATTCTTAACACAAATCCAACAGTTAATATACCTAGCAACAAGCCAAATAAAACGTTTAACCATAAAGGACATTTAACAATAAAACTACCATCAATAAGGTTGTTTACATAAGTAGCTTGAACCTCTACTCCAGGAAATACCTTATCAACAGGCACTGTCTTAATATCAAATAAACTTGCAGCAGTTGCACCAAAATATACAATTTTATTTTCAAAATTGTAATCAAATTTTTCTTTACCTTCGATAGCCTTCAAAAGTTTATACATCGGAATATTTTCAAATGTTCCAGCATGTCCGTACCAATTTAGAATAACGCCTTCACCATTTTTATCATCATCCACCGCAATTATAGGTTCAGAATCCAAATAGTGATACGCTACAATATAACCTAATTGCGGATAAAACTTGTCTTGATATTTCAAAAATACTGGCATCTTTCTCAAAACACCATCATCAGACCTTGAAACATTTATCATTCCTATATTATATGTAGCATCAATTATACCTTGTAAAATAACTCGGCAATTAGAATACTCCATTACATTAAATTCTTCAGGATTGGAAACCTGTACAGACAATTTGTCAGGCAAAACAGGTGGAACTCTCAAATCTTCCGGCTGATCATCAAGATTCATAGCTGTAAAAAGATTATTGTATTTTTTGAAAGAGTTAATTAACGCATTATCAGACGCAGCGCTACTTTTCATTGATTTTACAAACATAAAATCAAAAGCAATGCTTTTTGGCTTATCAGCTTGAATATAGTCAACCATTTTCGCATAAACATCACGTCTTAGCGGCCATTCACCGTAATTATCCAAAATATACTCATAACTTGCATCATCAATCGCAACAATAACAATATCTTTATTATGCTGACGAACTCCTGAATTTACAATAAGACTTTGACGAATATCAAAGGTTCTATTTTCCATAGAGTTTACAAATGTAGCAAAACTTCCGTTTTTAACACTAAAAAATAACAATAGTGCAAATACGGAAATCCATAATGTATATAAAAATTTCTTTAACATAAAACCAACCCTTGCGGTCTTGCCGTAAAAATGCAAATTATGTTTTTAAGTCACAATGCACAGGTTTACAGGCAGCCAACTATTTCATTTACTCCTTCAGTATAATTTAATAGTGGCATATTGGCAAGAATATTTTTAACAACAAACTTCTGTTCCAAAATTCTATTATTCAATTTTAAAATTTCTGTAGTATAAGATAACTCATCAGGATAAGTTAAATAACGGAGTAAGCATTGCTCGTGTAAATTCATTGCCTTCTTCTTCCTATAAGGGTGATAACAAATTTATTATTTCAAATATTAATAGAAATTACATCAACCTTTTAAATAATTTCTAAAACGATTTCTAATATGAATAAACGATTGAGAAAAATCAATCCATTTCACAAGCCATAAGTTGCTGTTTGTAGATTTGCCCACTTGGGTAGGTTGAAATCGTATAAAAAACTTGATACAATATTATTAGCACTCTTGATAGCACCCCGACTTGTAGTCGGGATACTGTGATCAAGAGTGTCCTTCTTTACATAGTAACGACGTTAAGCTCTCTTTAAGATTTTTATAATAAAAAAAGAGCTAGATAACTAGCCCTTCTTTTATTATATTATTTATTATTTCTGAACTACGTAAGTTCCGTTTGATAATTGCTGTGCAACCTCTATTGCTTTTTTCAATTGAAGATCATTTTTATTTTTTACATCTTCTTCAGTCAATTCAACAACTATATCAGGAGTTATACCTTTTTTATGAATATCAGTTCCATTTGGTGTCAAATACTTCTGGATTGTAATATTGATACCTGAACTATTTGGAAGTTTGTTTATCTCTTGAACTAAACCCTTACCAAAAGATTGAGTACCAACAATTACACCTCTTTTGTTATCTTTAATTGCGCCTGAAAAAATTTCACTAGCTGAAGCTGAACCCTTGTCAATCAATACAACTAGAGGTTTTGTTGTCAAAACTCCTCGAGCAGCCTTCTGAGTTTCTTTGTACCCATCACGGTCTACAGTACTAACAATTGCTCCACCGTTTAAAAACATATCTGAAATATAAATCGCATTACTTAACAAACCACCTGGATTTGAACGTAAGTCAACAATTACAGCTTTTGCATCAGGATTTTTTGCCAAAATATCAGAAAATTCTTTTGATGCATTTCTACTAATAAATGAACTCAATCTAATATATACAATATCCTTAGGCATTTTAACGCTTTCTGGTACCTTTTGAGAAATTGATTTGATCTCAATTTCGGCACGAGTAATTGTATATGACTTAGGTTCTTGGTCTTTACGTTTTACAACTAAAGTAACAGAAGTTCCTTCCTCACCACGAATTTGCTCAGCAGCCTTATCTACAGTAATACCTTTTGTGCTTTTACCATCAATTGATAAAATTTCATCCCCTGCCAAAAGACCTGCTTTTTCCGCTGGAGTATCTTCAATCGGTGCAATTACTGTTAATTTACCATCTTGCACCCCAATTTGAATACCAATACCTTTTAAAGAACCTTTTATTGATGTTGTTTCTTCATTAAATTCTTTCGGATCCAAAAACTTAGTATATGGATCATTCAAACTTGCAACCATTGTTTCGATTGCAACATAAGCATCTTCATCTGTTTTTATAACACTATCGTATTTATGACGCCATTTACGCCAGTCTTGTTCATTGTTTGTTTGGTCAACATACTTAGAATTAATTAAACGCCAAACATTATCATACAACTCTGCAGGAGTAGACGCGTGAACATTTGAGCGAATTACCCAACCAAACATAAAAAGAAAAATACTTAAAAATATAATACTTTTTTTCATTAGTTTTCTCATTCTTATTTATACCTCCAATAATCCCTTCTAATTACTAGACGAAATAAAGAACAAAAAGTTCCATTTCTTTAGGATTATTATAGGTTTATAGTAACACATATAAAAAAAAATGTGAAATTTTAAATCCCACATTCATTTAAATATTGTATTTATTATTCTTTATTAAATTGTAAAAGTTTAAACCCTAATGATTTTTGTTTTGCTTTAACATCAGGCAACTCATAACATTTTATACATCTTGCTTCATAAGTTTCATCCCCACCAATCATAATTAATGGAGAACTTTTATCAGCAGGCTGTCCATCAATCAGACGCTGAGTTCTAGTTGCATGCTCACAACCACATTTCATACAAACTGCGTGTAACTTATCAACTTTAGTTGCAATACACATCAATTCAGGCATTGAACCAAAAGGTTCAGCTTTAAAATCCAATTCCAAACCTGTACCAATAACCTTTTTACCTTCGTTCATCAACTGAGTAATAACCTTTGCAATGTTAGAATCAAAGAATTGTAATTCATCAATTGCAACGACTTCAGCATCTTTTACTGCACTTAGAATTTGAACAGAATGTTTTACTTTTATTGCATCAAGCCACAAACCGTTTCTAGATTCGATATAATCACCTTTTGCTCTTGTATCAACTTCTGGTGAAATAACTTTTACCTTCTTTTTAGCAATAATACAGCGTCTAATTCTGCGCAAAAGCTCTTCTGTTTTGCCACAACTCATAGGACCTGTAATCAATTCAAAACAATACCCGCTCATTTTTCCCTTTCTTTGAGAATATCTCCTGAGTAAACACTAACTAACCAAGTTGTTCATTTACCCACCCAAAATACATGTTCAATATACACCAATTATAAAACTTAAAACCAAAATTTAAAAGTAAAAATTTGTAAATGTAAAAAATAATTTATATATTTAACCGCGCAAATTATAACTAGATTTATTATCCGAAAGTTTTTCTTTCAAACGTACAAAATCAGGGCCATAGAAGTATTTCAACTGCTCAGGGAACCTTTGAGAAATATCTAACAGATATAAATCACGAACAATAAACTCCTTCAGCACATACGCTATATCTGCATTTTTTGTCCAAATAACTTGAGATTCTATGCGCCCAAAAATCGCTTCAACATAGTCAGAAAGCAAATAAATCAAGCGTCCACCAACATTCATTTCAACTTCTTTAGCCTCTTCATGCCTGTATACAAGCCCCACAATAGTTGGTTGAAAATTATCGTATCCAACAATTTTTATATCAACACCTCTATCATAAGCATCAGTAAGCTCTGCTTCTAGAACTTTGAACTCCGCAGACCAAAGTTGTAAATATAATGATTTTTGGGTATTTTTTATCACTTCTTTGAGTTTATCTATGGCCTTGTCATAGCCTACAACAGTATTAATTGGATCATTATAAGACTCTTTAACACTTGGAAGTTTTTTCTCCAAATAGTCAATTGTAGACGACATTCGACGCTTGAAACGCTGTGTCAATTCTTTTGGAGAAATTGGAGTATATTTTTGAGGTTTGTCATTTGAAGAAAATACAATCCCCTCAGACTCTAAAGACTTTAATGCGTCATAAGCTCGTGACTGTGGAATATCAGAAAGCTGAGAAAGTTCATAACCTGTTGCAGGATATTTTTTCAACAAAGCGATATAAACCTTTGCTTCATATGAATTAAACCCAAGTTCTTTAAGCTTTTCAATCAAATTATCCATAGAAAAAGTTTATCAAAATTTCTACTGTATAGCAAGATTGTTATCATTTGCTATACAAAAAGAAACGGCGGACTTGTTAGTCCGCCGCCGATTATTTCATTGATTACTTATTAATCGTGACCGTTATCAGCAACATATTTTGTATAAGTTGGATGGTTCTCTAATACATCTTGTGGAACAGGTTCTTTTGTTGCTACATAAACCCATTGTCTTGATTTTACATCAAATGCGATTGGATTACCGGTTACAGCTTTATGTTTTATGGCTTTACCTTTTCCATCAACAGCCGCTTTTTGTGCACCCAAATCATAAGCATCAATCAGTTTTTGAGTTTCTTCTTTGGTTGGAGTATCAAATACGAAACCATCTTTGAATGTATACTTATCATTGAACTTAGGAGTTTTGTTATATTTAACTCCGCCAGCATCTAAGTTATTATCCTTACGGAATTCATTGATGAATTCTCTCATATACTTAGCTGGAATACCGATAGCCTCACCATATTGCCATGGACCCATACCGTATCTATGATTTACGTTAAATTCAAGCTCAACCCTTTCTTCAGGAATTCTTTCGATTGGTTCTGGTTCTGGAGTTTGTTGCACAGGTTCTTCCTTAACTGGATCTTTCTTCTCAGGCTCTTTTTTAGGTTCAACCTTAATTTGTCCAATTACCTCTTTAGCTGTATTCAACTGTTCAAATGCTGCCAATAACTCTTCAGTATTTGCTTTCTTAGTATTTTCACCTAAAGCCGCTTTTAGTACTGCTGCCTTGATTGCATCATCAGTTGATTTTACACCTGTAATTTCTAATCCTTGAATTTTATTCACAATAGCTTTATTATCTTTACCCTCAACAAGATTTATATCTTGGAGAACAGCCTCAACATTTGCACCATTAAATGCATCTTCAGTTTCTGGTTTTGTCAACAAGAATGCTGTGATACCTGCTAACGCTGGAGCTAATAATGAACCTGCAAGAGGTAATTTAGCTTCCGCAATCGCATCTGCAACGGCTGTTGCAACTGCAGTACCACCAGATGCTTCATAATAATGATAGAATTCTTCACCGTTAGAAGCCATCCAGTTAATATCACCAGTAATAGTTTCACCAACAGCTGTTTCTGTATGTTCAGCGTGTGCTGTAGCTGTTTTGGAAGTATTACCTAACAAGTGGTTAAGAACGTTACCAGCTAATGCAGCACCTGCAGCAAGACCAGCAGCTTTCCATCTTTGACCAGCACCATTTTCTGCACCGAAACCGAATTTCTTAACTGTACTTTTGATGTCACTTTTTGAAACGCCATACATTTTGGACATTGTTTCAACTTCATCAAGGTTAAATCTTTGGTCAAAACCGGATTCATCAACTAATGCGTTTTGAGCATTTCTTACATTGATTGCTTCTGCGGAAAAGTCGATTGAACCATCTTCTTTTCTATTAAACATGTCTGTATATAAGCCATATTTTTCTTTTGCAGCATCAATTGCAGCTGGATCACCAGTTTTTTCCGCTTCATCAATTTTATATTGAGCATATGCACCAATTGCCATAATTGCATCAATATTCTTATCTTTTAATACTGATGTTTTACCATCTAATGATGGTTCTTTAGCAATTGCAGCTTCTTCTTCAGCTTTGCTTAAGAATACTCTTTGAGTATTTAAAACATTAGTATAGTTTTCTACGTTACGTTTTGCTGCTTTTTTAATGCCTTTATTAACATCACCCTTATTTACATCATGTACAATCTTGGCTTTGTCATAAGCAGCTTTTGCTTCTTGATAACGTTTTTGAGCTTCTTCAACAGCTTTAAATTTATTCGCTTTATCTGAAGCAAATTGAGATTTATCTCCATATTTAGAATATTTCACATCTTTATTTGCTTCTCTAGCTTCTTTTAAAGCTTTTTCTGCAGCTTCATAGTCTTTCTTAATTTGCTCAAACTTAGCTTCTGTCATTTCTGCATCACCAAATGTTTGCTCAATATAAGCCTCATCTAGATATTTTTGCATACTTTGGACTTCTGGGTCTTGTGCAATTTTAGGGTCAACTGAGAACTTAGCCCCCATTTCACTCTTAATCTCAACATTACCAGATTTGATAGGTTCGGTTTGGCTTTTCATAAGCTCACCAATACGAAGACAGTATTCTTCAATCTTTTTTCTGTCTTCAGGATTGTTTCTATCAAGCTGTCTAATCGCCAACTGATAGTCTGCAATGGTTTTAAGTTCCACTCCACTCATTTTCTTGTGTCCTTTCTTTTCTTATAGAAAACTTGTATTATAATTCACTATAAACATGTAAACGTTTTTGACTTTTTAAAATTGACAAAAAATATTTACTTTGTATATACTTAGTATCTACTTTCTACATATAGCTTGCATTACAGCGTATTAAGAAATGTTAAGAAACTAAGATTTGACCCATTATTCTGGCTTGCCTCTTGTTGTTTTGTTAAACATTTGCTGTCCTTTCTACACAAAACATGCACAGTAAACCTTTACTGTCTACTATGACGGCATTGAATTGCAGAAACTTTAATAACACTTGCCATAAATTATACAAAATTTTCAAAAATCGCGCTATAAGCGCAATACAAGTGTTTACAATTATTCATATACTATATAATTTCTACCCCTGTAGATATTGATTTTAAACCATTACAAACCCAATATTCATCTGTTGCGTTAAATTCATCAACAAAAGAATAATATGTTGAGCCAGAACCTGTCATTATTGCAGTAGGATAAGCTCGTTTTATAGCCTGCAACACCTCATAATCATCTATTATTGCCCATTCCAAATCGTTAACAAAATTTTCTCTATTATTTATATTAACATTATTAGCAAACTTATACGCAAATTTGGTATAAGCTTCTTTTGCAGATATACCAAGCGTCTTTGGCTTAATCAAATTTACGTCAAACTCTTTATAAGGCAATTTTTCTATATTTTCACCACGACCAAACGCTTTCAAACAACCACCTTGAAGGCAAACATTCAAGTCTGAACCCAATTTAGCGCACAGATTATGCAATTCTTCAATAGTTAAAATCTCATCAAATAACTTATTCAAACCATACAAAGTTCCTGCAGCATCAGTACTTCCACCAGCTAACCCTGCTGCAATCGGAATATTTTTTTCAGTATATATATTAATATACCCACTTAATTTTGTTGTCTCTAAAAACAACCTTGCAGCTTTGTATACTAGATTACGTTCATCATAAGGGATTTCAAGACTTGAACCTGATAAGACGATTTCAACATTATCGGATTCTTCAACAGAAATTGTTAAATAATCAAACAAACTTATAGTTTGCATAACACTCTCAATATTATGAAACCCATCTTCTCTTTTATTTATAACTTTCAAGTCCAAATTTATCTTTGCAGGACATTGAATCTTAATACTTTTCATTAATTTTCACCCTTAGCATTCAACAATGCTTCAGACAATTCGCCAAATACCTCGATTGACAACTTTTCACCGCGAGTATTCTCATCAATTCCTAGTTTTGCCAAAGCTTCTGACACATTTTCACGTAAAAAGCCACCATTTAGCAAACAGTTTTTGATATTTTTTCTACGTTGAGCAAAACCAGCCTTTATAGTTCTTCTAAAATGAGAATAATCTGATAATTTTAATTTTGGTTCTTTGCGAACATCTAGTTTTACCAATGCAGAATTAACTTTTGGTGCAGGATAAAAACACTTTCTCCCAACCAATCGTAAAATTTCAACATCTGCCCAAAATTGAGAAAGAATCGTCAATAGCCCATATTGTTTACCTTGTGAATTTTCGTCGGCAACCATACGACGTGCAACTTCCTCTTGAACCATAAGAATAATATCTTTGATTTTATTACGATTTTTGTTATTCAAATCATCTATTTCACCAAGTAAATGAGCGATAATCGGACTTGTAATATAATATGGGATATTTGCAACAACCTTAAATTCGCCGTCAGTTAATGCAGACAGGTCTGTTTTAAGCACATCATTATGAATAATTTCAAGATTAGGAGCATCAAGCTTTTTCAACTCTCGAATTGCCTCTTCATCAAGTTCAATTGCGATAACCTTTTTCGCATATTTCACAAGCTGTTCAGTAACAAACCCAACACCAGGACCAATCTCGATAATTGTATCTTCTGGTGTTATATTCGCAAATTCGATAATATCTTGAATAACTTCCCCATCAACAAGGAAATTTTGTCCAAGACGCTTTTTAGTTCTAAAAAATTTTGCTCGTTCAAAATAATTTGCCATACAAAAATAATAACACACATGAGCATTTACATTTACCCAAGAAGGTAAATGTTTACAAAATTTTATTTGATAATTTAAATAATGTTATAATAATAAACAGATAAGGGGTAAGCATGTATAAACTGCAAAATAAATTAGAAAAAACTGATATACTAAAACTTTACACAAAAGGGTACACCCAACCTACAGACTTCAAAATCGGAATCGAATACGAAAGACTGCCAATCACTTGCAGTTCATACAAGGCGACAGATTACTGGTCTGAATATGGTATCAAAAACTTTCTAGAAACATTTGCAAAAGAAGAAACTTGGGATTATATTACAGACGACAAAAATATAATTGGCTTGAAAAACAAACACGACACAATTACCCTTGAACCAGGTTGTCAAATTGAAATTAGCGCAAAACCTGAACGCACCATATTTGAATTAAAAAACAAAATCGAAAAGATAAACTCTTCAATAAAACCTATCGCAGATAGAATGGGAATTACTTTATTGAATTACGGAGTTTCCCCATTTTCTACAAACAAAGCAATACAACTAATTCCTAAAAAAAGATATAAAATTATGGCAAGATACCTATGGGGAATATTATCAGATGTAATGATGCGAGAAACCGCAGGAATTCAATGCTGTATCGATTTTAAATCAGAAGAAGATGCAATGAGAAAATTCAAACTTGCAAACAAATTATCACCATTTATGACAGCAATGTTTGCTAATTCTCCAATTAGAGGCAGCGTAGACACAGGTTACAAATCATTTAGAGCATTGAGTTGGCTCAACACAGATAACGATAGATGCGGATTCTGTGGAAAAATCAGCGAAGAATTTTCATTTGAAGAATACATAGATTGTGTTCTTAAAACCCCAATGATATTTATACAACGCAATGGACTTTGCTTTGAGATTAATGGAAATATCACTTTTGAAGAATTTCTCAAAAATGGATGGGAGGGAACCCAAGCAACCATAGAAGATTATGAACTTCAAGCAAACTTATATTTCCCTGAAGTTAGAATGAGAAATTTTATCGAACTTCGCAATCACGACTGTGTTGGTGGCGATTTAAAATACGCTATTTTGGCAATCTATAAAGGGATTATGTATAATAATTCAGCAATGGATGAATGCGAAGAATTATTAAAACATCTTCAATATAAAGACTTTGCAGAACTTAGATTTAATATCCCAAAACAAACTCTACAGGCTCAAGTTAAAAAAACCAAAGTTCTAGATTATGCCAAAGAAATCATTAATATCTCGGAAAAATACCTAAAACAAGAACAAACAGGGGAAGAATTATTCTTGGATGCAATAAAAGAACTGACCCTAAAAGGTCTTTGTCCAGCTGATATTATAATTAAAAATTGGAACACTTCTTGGAATAGAAATATGACAAAACTAATCTCATACCTCTCTAATCAAGAATAACAATCGGTTGAAAAAATATAAAAACAAATTTATAATAACTATATGCAATATTACATAAAGATATTTCTTATAGTTTTAATATTATGTTTGAATACAAATGTATATGCTCAAGCCTCCTCAGATATGGTAAAATTTTCTCCTGACTATATTAGAAGACTTAGAGTCTGTGGGCCACACCAAGAATCTATTTTTTACAATATCGATGCTGACGAAACAACTTATCATATAAAAGCAACGGAAACAATTATAGGTATCAGAGATGGCAAATGCAGGACAAAAACAGTGCTTGTCCTAAAAGATTTTGATGTTACTGCAGGAAAAATAGAATGTGCCTACAACGAACAGCAACGAAAAACCATTGCAGATAAAATTACAGAAGCACAAAACAACCCTAAAAAATTTCCAGAACTACAAAAGCTGCTTAATTATTACAGAAAGCAACGTCCTGATGTTTGCAAGCCAACTAACTACTTCGCCGAAGAAGATTAAGATTAGAACGCATCAAAAGCTTGATCAATAGGATTTTTGAATTTGGTAATATTGCCTTGGAATAACAATTTCACAGTTCCAACTGGACCGTTTCTGTGTTTTGCAATAATTACTTCTGACAAACCTTTAGAAGAAGCCTTGATATTTTCTTCCTCTTCAGATTCACCTTTGTTGTAGTAATCTTCACGATAAATAAACATAACAATATCGGCGTCTTGCTCGATAGAACCAGATTCTCTCAAGTCTGAAAGCATTGGACGCTTATCTGTACGACCTTCAACTGCACGAGATAGCTGAG
>JAFUPZ010000059.1 GCA_017472545.1 bacterium
TAATTTCCCTATTGCAACAAAATGCAGAAAATGTGGTTCACCATTTGGAACAACAAAACCCAAACAAATCGCTAAACCTACACCACAAGAAATGAATCTTGAATTTAGCCCTAAGCTATATTCTCAAGCTCAAGGTTTTGATATTTTATTAGAAGGTTTGAAATCTAGAGATAAAAAGATATTTTCTATTACTGGAGAAAAAGGAATTGGCAAAAGCTCTTTATTAAAAAGAGTTATTAAAACACTCGACAACGATAGATATGAATGGTGCATCGGGAAATGTACTCAACTTACTCAACTCACACCAGGTGGAGTTGTCCAAGATATGTTACTAAATCTATTCAAACTTCCAAATTATTATCTTAATGACGAAGAATTAAAAAAAGATGCAGTACAATTTTTTAGTAACGAATTCAGATTTTTGAGCCCAACTGAAATCTCTGATTTCCTAAATTTCTTATACAATTCAAAAGATGGAAATTACGAAGATATTATTATAAATAAGAAAAAAACTTATGACATTTTGAACAAAATTTTTGATGCATTCTGTCATACTGGAAGATTTGTATTTGTTGTAGATAATTTAGACTTTATCGACGGTTTTTCTATCGAATTTCTTACAAATTTCATGCGCCGTGATAATAACTGGAAAAATATCAAATTCATCGCAATCTATAATGAACATCAACCAGTAAGTAGCTACTTTGGTATTGATAAAAAAGAGTTAAAAGCTTATGTTGACATTCATCTTGGTGCAGTTGAATCAACAGATATAGAAAAAACTATCAAATTAACTGGAGAAGCAGGAACTTACGTATCTCCAAGAGAAAAAGAAGTTATACTAAGCAAATGCAATGGCAATCCTGCGTTTGTAGAACAAGCAGTTAGTTATTGCTTTGATTGTCAAATCGCGGACAAAGCATTTTTAATGCCTAACAACTTCTCAGATTTGATAAAAGAAAGACTTGAAACTCTCAAAAAAACAAACCCTGCCGCACATAAATTACTATGTGGTGCTGCGATTTTAGGAGATAGACTTAATCTGGCATTATTAAAACAAATTTTTGGATACAAACACCAAGAATTCAACGAACTAATGTCATATCTTGCAAAATCTAATTTTGTAAGACCTTATAATGAAGTTTTCTATGAATTTAACAACTTACTTTTATGGGAAACTATCTTAAAAAATATCCAAGATGATTCTGCGTTTGAAGATTTGAATGTAAAAGTCGGACGTGCTATTAGCATATTTACATTAAATACAAATGCAACAATGGCAATGATTGCTCATAACTTAAAAGAAAATCGTATGGCTTTTGATATTTGGACAAAAACAACACGATTAGCATCTTACATTGGAGACATCAATTTATATGTAATTTCACAAAAACAATGTCTTGCTTTATTAAACGAATTTAATGAAAGTGAAACATTAAACATCCGCTACAACATTAGCGAAAGATTAGGTAAACTTCTGACAGAATACGACCCAGAAGAAGCAATTGAATATTTACCTGATGCAATTTCTAATGCAAAATCAAATAACGACGAAGCTAAAGAAATTGAATTACTTGGATATTTAGCTCTTTGTTGTAAAAAAATTGGAAATTATTTTGGTGATGTAGAATGCATTGATAATGTTTTGAAAAAACTTACACCATCACAAGAACTTGAAGGTGCAATGATAAAAGCCTCCAAATTACCTTCATTACTAAATATTGGTAATTGCGGAGAGGTTGTCAACCTTGTTGATAATGATATTTTACCAATTTTGAATAATCACATATCAAAACCAAGATTAGATAAAACTATTCCTATGGGCTTTATATATGATACTTGGTTAAGAGTATACCTTGCATTAGCTACAGCATTGGCACTTCAAGGAAATGATAGAGTTTTTGAAATCGTATCACTTCTGTTTACTATCATTGAAAAGCATAAAATTAAAGACGAAAATCTTGTATGCAAAGTAAAACTTGTACTTGCATACGCAAATACAATGAAAGGAGATTTTGCTAAATCTCAAGAACTTTTATCAGATATTAAAAACTGTTTAGGTACTGAATTTATAGACCTAGCAACACTTAATAGTGAAAAAACTGATATTATGAATTATTACCATCTAATTGATGTTATAAATAAATTCCACAAAAAAGAATTCGATGGAATACAAGAAAATCTATTTGAAGCAACTATCTTTGCTGGAGATACTGGTAATGAATTTGTTAAAAACATTTTCAAAACTCTTCTTGGAAAAATTTTCTATGAAACTAAACAGGCAAAACGTGCTATTGAAATCTATAACGAAGAAGTAACTTATTTTGCAAATAAAAAACTTGCAATGGGGGCACTTTTGGCTTGGTACTTGATAGCAGAAGCAACTATTGTAACTGAAAATGCTAAAAATTCAATTGAGATAGCATCTCAAGCGCTCGAAATCGCACAAAACCCTAGAATTAATAATTCATACTTTATTGTATTATTAAAAATTCTACTTGCAAAAGCAAATACAGAACTTTCTGATTACGAAAGCGCAAAAATCAATCTTGAATCTGCAATTATTCTGGCTAAAAAATATGATATGCACGATTTAATGTCCAGAATTTATTTGGTATACGGAAAACAATATCAAGACTTGGGAACAATACAAGGTCCAAATCAAGTTGAATACTTGAAAGGTGCTGTAAAAATGTATAAAAAAGCCTTAGATATTGTCTTAACAACAACCAGAAATACTTACCTTAAAACAAAAATTGAAGAACAAACCAACGTATTAATGTCTTATTGTTCGCTAAACGGCTTTAATATTTAGAATTTCTATCTATATCGCGCTGAACATCTTTTTTAGCAATGGCTTCGCGTTTATCGTATAACTTTTTACCTTTTGCTAAACCTATCTCAACTTTTGCAAATCCTCTTGAAATAAATATCTCAAGCGGAACAATAGTATATCCGTCTTTTTTGATTTTAGAATGCATTTTTAATATTTCTTTTTTAGTCAAAAGAAGTTTTCTTGTTCTTTCTGCCTTATGATTATATCGGTTACCTTGTTCATAAGGTGAGATGTGACAATTATATAAAAAGATTTCATTATCTTCTATCTTGCAAAAGCTATCTTTCAAATTTATTGCATTTTTACGGACAGATTTAATCTCTGTTCCTGTCAAAACAATTCCTGCCACAAATTTATCAAAAATGTGGTAGTCATGAAAGGCTTTTCTATTTGTTGTGATAACTTTCTTTTCCATACGCTAATTATAGCACAGAGTTTTATTTTTTTGCTCTCTCTGTTCGGATTAAATGTTTTATACGACTTTCTAACAACGCAAATTTTTCAGTAAAATCATTATCCTTAAATTGATAAAACTCATCATTATGGATATATTTTAGTCCAGTATGACGAGCAATTCCTCTTTCGATCCCTTTGATGCCAACACATTGATTTTGTTCTTTTAACAATTGATAACGGAAGAATTGAAGAATGTCTATTTGCTGAATTGCAGATTTATTTTGCAAAAACTTATCTAAAGATTTTGCAGTTAATTTTTGAGTATTGGTAATATTATTTTGATAAAATTCCGTAATCCCCTTCATATCATAACCTTTGCCAAGCATAGTTATGAATCGTTTAAAAAATTTAGGATTAAGTACTTCCTCAAAAAACTTTTGCGTTTCTTGCAAGAATATCAAAGCAGAACTTTGGTGAATTCTTTTATAATAATCTGTAAATGGTAATTCTATTGAGTACCCTGATGCAACACCATCACCCTTTAGTATATGTAACATTCGTCCAGCTTTTGGGTTTCGTGATTCTACTACATCAACTCTAATTGGAAGCCCTATTGTTTGCTTCAAAACTTTTTTAAATGTTCCAGGTTTTACTTCTTTGTCTTTTATAACATCTTGCAAATTATCATAAAATCGCAAATTCATAAGTCGAGCAAGTTGTAATCTTTGCTCTGTTGAACCTTTTGCCATCGATATTGGCGCAAATGTTTTTGGATAGTCGATTTTTAGCTTTACCATACTTCTGATAAAAACGCTAAAAAAAATTTTTGCTACTCATACAAAAAACATTTACAATTATGAGTTGGAGTAAATTCTTTTGTATTTGGATTTTCACATTTACATTTATCCATAACGTATGGACAACGAGTATGAAATTTGCAACCAGCGGGAAGATTCTCTGGAGATGGAAGTTCCCCTGTCAATTGAATTTTTTCTTTTTTATTTTCAGAAACAAGTTCTGGAACAGCACTTAGCAAAGCCTTTGTATAAGGATGTTTCGGATCAGTAAAAATTTCTTCAGTATTGCCAATTTCAACAATTTCGCCTAAGTACATAATCGCAATTCTATCAGACAGATATTTTATTACACTTAAATCGTGTGAAATAAACAAAAAAGTTAAATTAAAATCTTCTTTTAATTGTTTTAAAAGATTTATGATTTGAGCCTGAATACTAACATCTAACGCACTAACAGGTTCATCTGCAATAATAAATTCTGGGCTTAAAATCAATGATCTTGCAATCGCAATTCTTTGTCTTTGTCCTCCAGAAAATTCGTGAGGATAAAGCTTTAAGCAATTTTTATCTAAACCAACTTTTTCTAGTTTTTCTTCTACAATTTTATCAATTTCCTCTGAAGTTAATGAAGTATTTATCACTAGAGGTTCCCTCAAAATCTCCCCTATTTTCATTTTTGGGTTCAAACTTGAATAAGGGTTTTGAAAAATCATTTGGACTTTTTGATAAAATGCTTTTAATTCTTCTCGATTTAAAACAGACAAAATATTTTTGTTATTTACAAAGATTTCACCAGAAGATGAATCAACAAGTTTCATAATAGCCTTAGCTAATGTAGATTTTCCACAACCTGATTCGCCTGCAATAGCAAGAATTTCTCCTTTTTTAATATCCAAAGAAACTCCATTTACAGCAAAAATATCTCGCATTTGACCAAACAAGTTCTTTTTTGTCTGGTACTTAACTTCTAGGTTTTTAATTTCTACTAAATTTTCCATACTAAAATTTTAATATTTTATTTTTTTAATAACAATTGTACAAATGTTTGAAATTATAATTTGAAAAGCGCATCAAAAATACCTTCAGAATAAGTTGGATGCGCAAAACAAACTTCTTTCAATTTATCTACCGTAATATCATTTTGCATTGCAATTAAAACTTGTTGAACTAAAGAAGAAGCCTCAGCTGATACAATATGTACCCCAACAATTTTTCCTTCTTGAGCCAATATTTTTATAAAACCTTCAGTTTCATTATCACAATGAGCTTTTCCTAACGCAGAAATAAGAAGTTGTGATTTTTGGTATGTACCTTCTTCTAAATCTTGCTCACGTTTTCCAACCCAAGCAATTTCTGGTGAGCCATACACAACACTTGGAGTGAATTCTTTTTTGAAAGCTATATCCTTAACAACAGAAAGAGATTGTTTTATTGCAAAATGTGCTAGTTGAATTTCTCCAGCTACATCACCTAAGTATTCAACCCCATCAATTTTTTCCACAGAATTAGGGACTCTACCCACAGCAACAAGAACTTTTTCTGGAGTTAAAGTTTCTCCATTTGATAATATTACATTGCTACCTTCAATTTTTTCAACAGAAGTTTCTGTGTAAAATTTTATTTTCTTAGATTTGAAAATTCGTTCTACTCTTTTTGACACTTCTATATCTGCAAGTGGCAATAGATGAGATGCCAATTCCACAACAGTTGTTTCTACCCCAAAATTTGACATTATTCTTGCCCATTCAATACCGATTGCGCCTGAACCAATAATTAAAATACTTTGTGGTAATTTTTCCATATTTAAAATATCATCTGAGGAAATCAAAAACTCATGATCAAATTCCAAGCCTTTAACCACTCTTGGAGAAGCCCCTGTTGCATATAAAATTTTGTCACATACATAAACATTTCCCTCAGCAACAATATGAGTAGAATCCTGCAACAATGCTTCAGCTTTAACCACATTTACTTTTGAATTTTTAAGAGCTAATTCCAAACCCTTTCTCAATTTTTCAACAGTTGAATTTTTTCGTTCAATAACTTTTGAATAATCAAGAGAAATCCCTTCAACAGAAATTCCACAATCAGCGCAATTCTGAATTCTATTATACAATTCAGAAGCATGAAGAATACTTTTTGTCGGTATACAACCTTTATTTAGGCAAACACCACCCACATTCTCTTTTTCAAAAAGAACAACTTTTTGACCTAAACTTGCAGCGTGTAATGCCGCAGTATAACCAGCTGGACCACCTCCAATTATCCCCAAATCAAAATTATTCTCCATATTTCCCCCTAAGTTATTTACGAGTATACACTCGTGGTAATCTCACCTTTAACCCACAAGTGATTTCATAATTAATTGTATTTAAAATTTTTGCCCAACTATCGATTGAATGCTCCTCATCCAATAAAGTTATAATATCACCTACGTTTGCCTCTACTCCAGTCACATCAAACATCATTTGATCCATTGTAATATTCCCAACTTGAGGAACTTCTACTCCATTTATTACACCTTTTATTTTATTTGATAAAAGTCTTGGAACGCCATCAGCATAGCCAATTGGCACAGTTGCAATAACTCTATCTCCATTTGCAACATAAGTGTGACAATAACTAACACCCTCGCCATTTTTGGCTATATGAATATTTACAACTCTACCCTTTAACGAAATCAATTGTTTTAAGTTAGGTTTAATAAAATCTTTTTCAGGGAAATCTGGATACAAACCATATAAAGAAATTCCAACCCTGCGCATATTAGAATTTGGCACATCATAACAAATTGTACCAGCACTATTTAGAATATGAAGTAACAAACCTTCTGTATCAATTTGCTCAATAACATTATTCCATTTTTGAATTTGTTCTTCAGCTTTATCCAATTCTTCCGCTGCCGCAAGGTGAGTAAAAATACCTTGCAAATTGATATACTCAATTTGTTGAACTTGTTTTATAAAACTAACAGCCTCATTTACTCCGATACCAATTCTATTCATGCCAGTATCTATTTTGATATGAACTTTTGGTTTTATACCTGTTCGAACAAACGCTTGTTCGCAAGCTTTTAAATGTTCTTGAGAAAAAATAGAAATACTTAAATCGTATTTAACAGCACTTTCAACCGCCCAAACAGGAACTGCGCCCAAAACTAAAATGTCGCAATTTAATCCAGCTTGGCGCAAATCCGCACCTTCATCAATTGATGCAACACCTAGCATATCAATACCACTAGCCAAAATTGTTGGAGCCAACATTATTGATCCGTGACCATAAGCATCAGCTTTTACTACACCTAAAAGCTTTATCCCTTGAGGAATATTTCTTTTAATTTCCTCAATATTATGCTCAAGATTTGATACATCAATTTCAACCCAGGCATCTCTATGAATATTAATATTTGTCTGTCTCTTATTTCTCATTGATTTTAGTATATGACAAAATTGAATTTTCATCAATTCAATTTACATACTCATATATCATTCAATTACTTGATACAACTTTTATACAATTATGTTAAAATAGACTCGTTATAACAATAATAGGAAGTAAAAATGATAGATTTAATCATAGAAAGAGCTCAACAAGTTTTAAGCGTACCAGAAACATTGATTTCACATATTCCATACATCCCTGAATATGTAAAAGAAGCATTAATCACTACAGTGTATTTTGTACCAGTACTATACTTTCTATATTATCTAATTGAACTTCTTGAAAGATTTTTCTTAAAAAATATTGGTCTATTCATAAAATTAGTAAAACGTCTTGGACCTATTTGGGGTGCATTAACAGGTATTGTTCCTGAATGCGGATATGCAGTAATCGGTAGTGTATTCTATGCACGAAAAATGATTACTCGAGGAACCTTATTAGCTTTCTTGATTTCTAGTTCTGATGATGCTTTACCATTTTTATTTATGGATTTAAGCAAAGCAATTTACATCATTCCAATTCTTGTTATCAAACTTGTACTTGCTGTTGTTGTTGCATTTGCAGTCGATTTATTATTTGTATTTAAACGAGAATTAACAGAAGATATTAACGCTATCAATATTGACTTAAATGAACCAGGTTGCTGTGATCATAAGATGTGTACAATTGAAAATCCTCCTTACTGGTGGACTCATCCATTAATCCACACATTTAATATGTTTATGTTCACATTCTTGTCGTTAGTTTTAATCAACTGTGTAATTACAAAAGGTTATGGAAGCGTAGAAGCTACTGCAGCTAATATGCTTATTGATACTCCATACCAAGTTATTTTGGGTGCAGTATTTGGTCTAATTCCTAATTGCGTAATTTCAATTGTATTTGCACTTTTATTTGTAAAAGGTTTGATAAGCTTCCCAACATTGTTAGCTGGCTTAATCACATCATCAGGTATTGCGTTAATGACTTTGGCTAAACATAATAAAAGCCACAAAAACGATAACGCATTTATTACATTCATATTGTTTGTTGTAGCTGTAGCTACAGGTTTGGCTGTGTATTATAATATGGGAATACTTGATAATATTTATAGTTACATTTTTCAATAAGAGGTTATAATGCAACAAATTCTTCAATCATTAATTTCAGGATTTAATTATATAATATCGCTACCAGAACATTTAATTGAACCCTTAGAGTTTTTGCCTGAATTTGTAAAAGAACCTTTGATTGAAAGTATAAACTTAGTTCCGTTTCTTTTCATAATCTTCATTCTAATTGAAGTTTTAGAAAGATATTTCACAAAGAAAAAACATTTATTTGTATTCTTTATGAAAAAAATCGGACCGTTGTTTGGAAGCTTGTTTGCATCTATTCCACAATGTGGATTTTCTGTAATCGCAAGTACACTATATACAAGAAGAATCCTTAGTCGAGGAACATTACTTGCTGTATACTTTGCAACATCAGATGAAGCCATCCCAGTTTTGATGTCTTATCCAGATAAAGTTTACTTAATTTTACCAGTAATTATCCTGAAAATTATCATTGCGGTCATTGTTGGTTATCTAGTTGATATTTTGGTAGGGTACAAGGCAAATGAACCTATTATAGAGGAAAAACCTCTAGAAGTGAAAGTCGATGGATGCTGTCATCACAAATTGGCTGATGCTGCCAAAACAAAAGAATTTTGGATTCATCCAATCAAACATACATTTAATATTTTTATATTTATTTTAATAATTTCACTAATCCTAAGCGGACTTTTACACCAAGCAGGAACAGAAGAAAATCTTGCTAAGTATTGTTTAATGAATTCACCATTACAACCATTTATGGCATCAATTATCGGACTTATTCCAAACTGTGCAATCTCAGTAATGCTTACAATTCTATATTTAAAACATACAATCAGCTTTGGTTCTCTTATCGCAGGACTATGTTCGGCTGGAGGTTTAGGGGTATTGGTATTGTTAAAACGAAACAACGACAAAAAAGATACTGCATTAATTTTAGGAATTATGGTCATAATAAGTACTGTTATCGGACTTATTTTACAATATAACGTATTTGGAATAAATAAAATATTTAGCGTTTTTGGCATCGAAATTTAATAAAAGAGGTTTAAATGATTCATCAATCAGAAAAATTCAAAGAGGCATTCGAAAAACATCAAAACGGGAGCCTTACACAAGCTAGAGATTTGTATCTTGAGATATTACAAGAAGATTCTCAAAATGCTGAAGTATGGGATCTGCTTGGAGTTCTGTACTATCAAGTCAAAGATTACCTTGAAGCTGAATTATGCATAAAAAAAGCTATTTCAATCAATCCTCGCCTCTATTATCTTGAAAACCTCGCAAGATTATATTTAGAAAAAGGAGATTTTAAACTAGCAATCGCGTTATATGAAGACCTTATCAAACACAACAAAACTTATGAAAACAGCTTTAATCTAGCAATGTCATACAGAGGAAATCACGATTGGGAAAAAGCCAAACAAGCTTACCACAAATCTCTAGAAATAAACCCTCAAGGTTATGAATCATATTTTAATTTGGCATATTTGGCATTAAATGAAAATAATCCTCAATTAGCGGTTGAATGTTATCAAAAAGCGCTTGAAATAAAGCCAGATGACTGGGAATCTGTTTATTTTTTAGCTCTTGCCTATATGCAAACGAAAAATTATGAAAAGGGTTTGGAATGTTTTGAAGCTCGCCTATGCAGACAAAGCGCCATAGTTTCCCAAGAAAAAATCTACCCAAACTTAATGAAAGAAAAACCTCTATGGCAAGGTGAAGATTTAACAGATAAAGTATTATTCACATATTACGAAGCTGGTTTTGGTGATTTGTTAATGTTTTATCGTTACATCCCAATCCTTACTTCGATGGCAAAAAAAGTTATCATTAAGCCTCAAAAAGAATTAGCTCCTCTATTTAGAGAAAACTCTTATGGGGCAGAAATTTTAGAAATTTTTGATTTTGAAAAAGAAATGGATTTTGACTATCACATCCCATTTTTGAGTATTCCACTTGTACTTGGCTACAAAGGGGAAGAAATGTTCATCCACCACGATGATGGATATTTGAAAGCAAACCCTGCAAAAACAAACTATTATAAAGAAAAATTCTGCGAAAATAATAAATTTAAAATCGGTATAAAATGGCAAGGCAATACTCATTATGATAAAGAACGAGTATTAAATGTTGAGGATTTTTTCAAACTTTTTGACCTTCCAAACACTCAATTCTATTCATTCCAAACTCTTGATGGTTCTGAAGAATTTAAAAAATTTGAAGGTAAATATGACATTATCGATTTAGGTTCAACTTTCAGCAATTTTTCAGATACTGCAGGAGCTATTGAAAATATGGATTTAATCATATCAAATGATACATCTTTAGTTCATTTGGCAGGAGCAATGAAGAAAAATTGTTGGGTTCTTTTACCATACATATATAATTGGCGTTGGCACACAGATTTAAGCTGCTGCGATTGGTATGACAGCGTTAAAATATTCAGACAAAAAGATCATGGTGACTGGGATAGCGTCTTTATTGAGGTTGAAAAAGAATTAAAAAACATATTACTTAACTAAAATTCCCAAGCATCTTTTTCAGGATTTTCAACCCATACAACCGTAACTTCTGGCTGTTTATAAAACGGATTGAACCAATGACTTTCTTCCGTAAAATCTACAATCGCGTCGTAGTACGAAATTTTTTCTGCAAGTATTTTTGTATAATTTAATAAATCTGTCATAATTTTCCTAACTATCATAATAGTTATATTATTTTGACATTTTCGCCAAAAATAATTACCAAAAATTACAATCTTCACAAAATTTTATTCACCGAATATCTTACTCCTATTACTAATTGCAAAATTTTATATCAAATTTTATTTTCAAAATATAGTAGGAGGATAAAATGAGTAAAAATTTTAAAGGATCTAAAACTGAACAAAATCTAATAAATGCCTATGCAGGCGAATCAATGGCAAGAAATCGTTATACATATTATGCATCTGTGGCAAAAAAAGAAGGATATGAACAGATTGCAGCAATTTTTTGTGATACAGCAGATAACGAGTTAGAACATGCTAAATTATTCTTTAGTCATATTTGCAACAACCCTCTTGGACATGTAGATAGCTTCTACCCATTTGAAATAGGAACTACAGAAGATAATTTGAACAGTGCTATTTCAGGAGAAATTGAAGAATACGATGTTTTGTATAAAGAAGCAGAAGAAGTTGCCAAAAAGGAAGGATTTGACGCGATTGCTAACACTTTTCACAATGTTAGACACGCAGAAGAACATCACGCAAAAAGATTCAAATCGCTACTAAACGAACTTAAAAACGGAACTATTTTCGAAAAAGATACCGAAGTTTCTTGGTTTTGTAGAAAATGCGGATACGTACACAAAGACAAAGCCGCACCAGAACATTGCCCAAATTGTCACCACCCTCAAGCATATTTCCAAATTTTATGTGAAAAATACTAAAGTTTTACATTACTTTATTGTACTTATTCTATTGATTATACTATAATAAGTATAATGAATAAGAAGTGGAAAATCGCAACAATTTTGGGAATAATGGCACTAACCTGCGGAGCTTATACGTGGGGTATTCCAGCAATTGTAAATATTCAAGCCCATAAATCCACAATAGAGAAAAAAGTCTACGAAAACTCTGGTTACAAAATTGATATTGGAAACCCGAAATTAACTATGGGCTTTTTCCCTTCTGTGTGGGTTAGTAGCGATAATATTTCACTTCTTAATGATGACAATTCAAAAGCATTGTCTATTGATAATCCAAGATTAAAAATTAAATTACTACCACTTCTTAGAAAAAAAATAGAAATTTCTAGACTTTCAGCAACAAAAGAAGTTGCATACTTTGTATTTACCAAAGATTCAGAACTACTTATTGGTCAATATCCATTAAAATCACAAGATAAAGAAAAAAAATTCACTCTATCAAAAATGGATATGAATCTTGGGGAATATAGCATCTACCTTGATGACCAAAAGAATTCAAAACAAGCCAGTTTAATCGGCAATTACTTCGAACAAGGCAAATATATCCAAAACAAACGATTGAAATTTGCAACAGAAAGCACTTTAACTGTTGGTGACAAATCATCTAATATATTTGCAGATGTTGATATAGATTTACCAATAGGAAGATTAACAGAAGATAAATTCCGTATCAATGCAAACATAAAAGATTTCGATTTATCATCAATTTCAGATTATGTTAGTTACGCTACCCAAAATCGACTTAAATCCATTTCTGGCATAATGAACTTTAACGCAGATACAAAATCTGACAAATTTGGTCACAAAAACATCAGCACAGTTCTAACCACAAAAAATTTAGCAATTATTGGAGATGATAGAGCTTCTTCAATCATCTATCCAAATACTCTTACTGCTAACATAAATTTTGATACTGTGGCAAATGGTATAAATTTTGAAAAAACAACCCTTTCTTCAGATAAAATTTATCTTGAATTAAACGGAAAAGTTTTTGATATAGGTAAAAAAGCCCCAAAATACAATTTTACAGCAGAGGTAAAAGATACAAGACTTGAAGATGTTGTTGCAATATTCCCTTGGACACCAAGAATTCTTCCAGAATTCAACTTATACAAATTAAAAAAACACATCATATACGGTGATGGAGAAGGCAAATTAACATTTGTTGGTCAAGGTAACCGCCCTAACGTTACAGGAGAAGTGAAACTTCGCGATGCATATGTAATCAAACCTGTAAAAGGCGCACCAGAAAACGTTAGCGTTGATATGAACTTTATTGGCAAACATATGTTAATCAAAGTTTTTGCACCAGTGACAAAAGATCAAAATGTTACATTGCAAGGAAAAGTTTGGATTGACGGTTCTAAGTATTCGGAACTTAACGTAACAAGTACAGACCGTGTTCCACTAGCACCAGCTCAAGACGTATTGAATCCAATGCACGAAATCCTAAGATTTCAAATGGGCCCAATTCCATTAATGAAAATCGCAGGATATGGGAATGTTAACGTTCGTTCTGCTGGGAAAAAAGTTGATCCGCACATTTGGGGAAAAGTTAATTTCTTTGATGCAAGAGCTTCGTTTATTGAAGTTAAACACCTAGAACTTCAAAACGGCTCTGGCGTTGTTAATTTCAACGACAAACTTACAACTTTCTGGACAAATAAAGCTTACGTTTATGGAAAACCTATTGACGTACACGGAGATTGCGTTGCATTAGGAGAAATCAACACATACGTAACATCAAAAGGCCACGATATTAAAAAACTTGTTAGAGTAATAAAAGACTCTCCAATACTTTTTGAAGTTGATAAAGTCCTTGAACCATTTGGACAAGCTGATGGCATCGCAGACGTATACTTACATATCTATGGCACTGCAACAAATGCCGAAGAAGCTGTATTCAATGAAGATTTATTCTCTCGTGGCACAGTAACACTTCACAACGCAAGAACTCTATTACAAGACACATTCCTACCTTTTACAGGAATAAATGGTGTTGTTAATTTTGATAAATATGATTCAGATTATGATGTAACAGGTTATGTTAGAAATTCGAAAGTTCATGTAGTTGGTACAGGTTCAAATTCAGTAATAGATTTGAAAGCTTATTCTGATAAAACACAATTGAATGATGTGTTTGATTTATTACATCCTGATATGTTACTACCATACAAAGACGATATTGGAAAGATTTATGCATCATTTGCAGCATCATACAAAGGATTAGCTGAAGCTGGCCAAATTGATTATAATAAATTACTTGTTGATGGTAAGCTTCAATCAAATATGCATACCGAAAATCCAATTAAATTTAACGGTGGAACTTTCAATATCAAAAACGGATTACTCAGCACATCAACACTAAACGGCCTATTTAATGGATACCCAGCAAGTTTATCTTTTGTGGCTAAAGACTTGGATAAAGAAGATTTTAGTATTGCAGAAGCTACATTTAACTTTAAAAATTTTGATATAAGTTCAATAAACACAATCAAAGACCAAATAAAATTACCAAAGGATATAGCCGCTCAAATTGATAATCTAGAAGAGCTTACAGGTGTTATCGACATCAATGGAACAGTAAAAAATAATGATATTTATGCAAATACAGATTTAAAAGATACTTCATTTGTGTATAAACCTGCAGGAGCTTTAGTAAAGATCCTAAGTGGTAGAGCTAATATGCGTGGTACAACCCTTTACCTTGACAAAATAAACACACAAGTTAGTGGAATGCCTGTTTTTGTAGATGGTAGAATTTACGATACTCTTAGCGAATACCCTAATCTTAGCTTATCGCTATCCGCAAAACTTACCCAACAGTTTTTTGATAGATTTTTCAATGCAAAATCTGTTTATCCTGTAAAAACAAAAGGTAATATTAACTTCCATACAAAACTACGCGGTCCTATCAATGCCCTAAACACAAAATCAACCTTAAAATTGGATGAAAATTCATCTATATACTATATGGGCGCAACAATTGCAGGCGCACCTACAGGAAACATTAATACCGAAGGAATAACAACAAACCCTATTTCTATCGCAACTGATGCAACAATTTATCCAGATAAAATCAAACTTAATTCACTAAAATATGACCAAACAATTACATCACAAAATAAGAAAAAATCTGTCCAAAACCAGCTTGTTGCATCTGGAGAATTTTCTCTTTTAGAAAACAACATAATAGGTTTGAAAGACGTAAAAATAAAAACAGAAAACCCAACAAACGCAAGAATTTTTAACGTTCTATTCAAAAAACCTACAATAAAACAAGGTGTATTTACAACAGATTTAACAATTAATGGAACTTCAACAGCACCATACATTCTAGGGCTATTAAATGTAACAAGCGTTGATATTCCACTTTTAGATGCAACAGTTAGAGATATTAATGTAGATTTCAAAGAAGACTTTATCAATCTAGATGCAAAAGCCGTTGTTCTTACTAACGACATCTTGGCAAAAATGAAAATAGTTAATAATCCAAAACTTCCAATTGAAGTTGAAGATATTAACATCCAAATGGATGCATTGAATTTAAATGTGATTTCAGATGCAATAAACGACTTAGATGCAGATAACACAAGAACAAATCAGGTTAATACTGAACAATTAATGCTTCAACCTGGAATGCTAATTATCAAAAATGCCCAAATTAACGCAGATAACGTCTTAATTAAAAAAGCAAATGCTACAGATTTTAAAGCACAAATGAATCTTGGCGAAGACCAAGTATTCAGAATGAACAATTACAGCTTTAACATAGCCAATGGTACTGTAGAAGGTAGTTTTAGCCACGATTTAAAAACTTACCAAACTGACGGCGAAATGCACATTAAAAATGCAGACGCAAGCATTATTTCTGAAAACTTCTTTGACATGCCAGGTCAAATGTACGGTACTGTAACAGGTGACCTAAAAGCTGGTTGCACCGGTTTATCTAGCATAGATTGTATCAACACTCTATCTGGAGAAGGAACATTTAACGTAACAGACGGCAGAATGCCTAAACTTGGGTCATTAGAATATCTATTAAAAGCAGGTAACTTAATTACAAGCGGAGTTACTGGCATATCTATAAATGGCATCATTGACTTAATTACACCACTAAAAACAGGTGATTTCAAAAGTATTAGTGGGGATATTAAAGTTAACAATGGTGTAGCTGATGAAATCAACGTATATTCAAGCGGACAAGATTTGAATATGTATCTAACTGGTAGCTATAATATAGCATCATTAGTTGCAGATATGGAAGTTTACGGAAGCCTTTCTAAAAACTTCTCAACAATACTTGGCAGAATTGGTAATTCATCATTAAATACTCTATTTAACACAATTCCAGGTATTAAAATCAATGACATCAATCCAAAATCAACAAGTAATATTAACAAAATTCCAAATTTTGATAAGAGCAAAACTCTACGTGTATTCAAGTCTGAAATATACGGGGATATTAACGGTAGCAGTTATGTAAAAAGCTTCCGTTGGATTAAGGATTAAACAGAGCAACGATTTCAAATCTTTTCTCAGATTTATAACCCTTAATAAGTATTCCGTTTTGTAACGAAAAAATATATAATCTTTACAAGAAAACATGTTTATTTTAAAAATAAGTTATAAAAAAAGGAAACGAAATTGCTAAATAATTTTGAAAGTTTTGATAACTCAGAAACAGCTACAAAGAAAGATATAGTCATCCAAGAGAGAGTAGAACTTGTATCTTCTCATATGTATAAACAGTTCCTTGATTACCAACATTCAACTGTTAATACTAACGATATTTTTTCTCGCATGGTTGATTGTTTAGATCTTGTTTCAAACAATTTGAAACAATCTTTCTCTTCTCGTGGTATCACTACACAAAATATTTACGTGGAATCTGATTCCCCAAAATCAACAGCAATTATCAATATTTTGTGGCATAAAATGAGCTTTACTACTCGTTGCAATTTCCAACCACAAGCTTTATTTAGAGATGACGGCAGACACATTTTTTCTAATCGTATTATGGCGATCCGTGGCAACTATAACGATATTATTAAAGATGCGAAAGACCGCGAAGAAGAAATGGTTCGATTACTAGAACACGAAATTGCATCTTTATACATTCCTGCTGATCAAACTCAAAAATGTATCTTCAAGATTAAACATACAGGTCAAGAATTTGCACTAAACCAAATTGATGCTCCTCGCGAAGTTGTTTTAAAAGTTGTTGAAACAGTTTGCGGTGGCGGTTTATACCACCAAGATGGTTCAGTTAAAACATTTACTGTTTAATTATTTATTTTGACTTAGGGTGAAAAATAACTATTATTATTGTATAGGGTGAATTATTATATGAAATTAGTTGAAAGATTAAAAGAATTTGAAGGTCAATATCTATTTATCCGTTGGGCTACAGGTGGAGAATACGGAAAATTATTATACGTGGGAGATGACTTTGTTGAACTTAGCGTAATTGATATTGAAACAATGAAATACAAAGAAACTATTCTTTTATACGCTCCGTTAATTCTGGAAGTCTCAATTGGTGGAGCAGATATTGCAAGAATTATCGCAGAAGTTTCATCACAAATGTCAATCCATAGTGATAACTAATCGTTTGCGTTATTTAAGAAATTAATAAGACCTTGTAATCCTAATTTATAACTATCAGTCTTAAAGCCAGTAATTTGACCAACGCAGACATCGGCAAACATTGATTCATGGCGAAATTCTTCACGTCTATAAATATTTGATATATGGACTTCAACAGTCGGTATCTTTACTGCGCTCAATGCATCACGAATAGCTAAACTTGTATGGGTATAAGCTCCAGCATTAATAATAATTCCATCAAAATTGCCTAGCGCATATTGAATTTTCTCAACAATTTCACCCTCGAAATTACTTTGAAAAACTTCTAAATTGATACCTAGTTCAAAAGAATATTCGTACAACTCCATTTCCAAATCTTTATAAGACTTTGAACCATATTGTTCAGGCTCTCTTACCCCTAACATATTAAGGTTTGGACCATTTATGATAAGTATGTTTAAATTTCTTTCCATAAAATAATTATAGTACAAAAATGCAAATTTGTAAATTTTTGTTAATTTTTTAAAAACAAATGGCTTCAATTTGGCATGATTATCATATCATGCATGTACAAACTATCCCAAAATCTCCTCCCAAGATTATTGTTCAAGTCGCAAAAGGTTGTGACTTTTTTTTTGCAAAATTTTACACCATAAAAAGCCAAAACCACAATTCTGCGCTAGAAAACTAACCCTAAATAGGGTTTTATTGGGGTTATTAACTGAGGGTATCAAAAACTTAAATACCCAAAAACTCTTTAAACTCGCCTAAATTATTTTTTTACCACAAACTCTTGATGCATTTTTTCAATCATTGCAAGGGTTTCTTCCTCAGAATGATTCGCTGCATATTCATCTATAACTTGATTTAATTTAGCAACTAATTCAGGATTTTTTTCCAAGAATTTCATGTCGCCTTCAACAGAATCAGATGCAACTTGAGATTTTCCTAAAGATGCAGCTGGCATATTAGCTAAATCTTTAATCTCCTTTTGTTCAGCTGGAGCTGGTTGTTGAGCTTCCGGTTGAACTGTACCATCATTGGATGTCTTTTGGATACCTTTGAAGTTTAAACTATTAATGTTGTTGTGATCGATTTCTCTCATAGTATCACCTTACTTTCAGAAAATTTCTCTATTTCTTTATCTTCATGCCAATTTATGGTTAGAAAACACCTAAAAGATATTTTTTGCTACTTTCTTCTTAAAAAAATTACAAAAATTTACATGTAATTTTTACACGGATTTTTCATGTTATGATGTATTATATACTATAAAAGGAAGTAATGCAAATTATGAACTTGGACAAATTTGTAAAAAATCTATGGTGGACTCTTACAGCATTTAGAACTATTGACGAATTACCTGATTCGGTAATTTACGTTGATCTTGTTGGAAACATCAAAAAATTTAACAAAAAGGCACAAGAAACTTTTGGCTTAGAAGAAAGTGATGATCCAACCGTTATAGTAAACATCAACGACATTATCAAGGATGGCTCAGAAAGAATTAACGAGTCATTAGACTTAACAAGACCAATCCTTGCAACTGCAACCATTCCAGACAGAGAATTTTATGTAGAATTAAACGCTTCTCAAAAAGGAAAAGGTTATTGCTTAAGTATTAGAGATCTGACCAAGTTAACAACAGAAATCTTTAACGACGATAAAACATTACGTTTTAACGGCGAAAAAAATGCTATGCTTGCGAAACTTGAGGGTGATATAAAATCACCAATTACCTCTATCAGCGGATTTTCTAGAGGTTTGCTAGACGGACTTGGCGGAGAATTAACCGAAAAACAAGCAAAATATGTTAAAATTATCAATAATAACGCAGAAGAATTATATCAATTTATGGATAAGTTCTTAGAATTTTCAAAAGCGGAATCTTCTATTTACGAACCAAATTATCAGAATTTTGATATTATCGAAATGTTCAAAGCTGTGATGAAAGATTATGAAACAGTACTTGCAGATAGAAGGATTTCTTTTGATATAGATTACGAAAGTTCAGAAAAACGTACAGTTTATACAGATTTAGACGCCATTAAAAATGCTTTCAAAAATATCATTGAAGTTGCAATTTCTATGACAGAATCTGGAATTATTTCTATAAAACTTACACATCCAAACGAAGAAACCTGCGTTAAGTATAATTTATCAATTACTGCAAATAAGAAAACTTCTTACTTGCAAATCACAATCAGAGATACTGGATCAGGTATTCCTGAAGAGGAAATGAGATATTTATGCGAGCCTTATGCACAACTAGAAAAAGGTAAAAAGAATTTCCTAAGGGCATTAAAACTAGGCTCAGCAAGCATTTTAGTCAAGAGAGCAAACGGACTTTTTGATATTTGTTCAGAAGTTAGAACTGGAACAAAATATGAAATAGTTCTTCCTATCGAAAAGGAATAAAATGAGTAACGTAATTTTAAAGAACGTCCGAAAAACTTATGATAACAATAAAACTGTTATTAATAATGTAGACTTAGAAATCAAAGACAAGGAATTTGTTGTACTTGTTGGTGCTTCAGGCTGCGGAAAATCAACCCTTTTGAGAATGATTGCAGGACTAGAAGACATAACTGACGGAGAAATCTATATTGGAGATAAAAAAGTAAACAATATTCCACCAAAAGACAGAGATATTGCATTTGTTTTCCAAAGTTACGCTCTATACCCACATATGACAGTACGTGAAAATATCGCATTCGGGCTAAAAATGAGGAAAGTCGATAAAGCAACTATTGAGAAAAAAGTTCAAGAAGCTGCTGAAATTCTTAACCTAACAGAATACTTAGACCGCAGGCCAAAACAGTTGTCAGGTGGGCAAAGACAGCGTGTCGCTCTTGGTCGTGCTATCGTTAGAAATCCAAAAGTATTTTTAATGGATGAACCTTTATCAAATTTAGATGCAAAATTGCGAGTACAAATGCGCTCTGAAATTAAAAAGTTACACGAAAAATTACAGACAACATTTATATACGTAACCCACGATCAAACAGAAGCATTGACTATGGGGGATAGAATTGTCGTATTGAATAATGGGGATATTCAACAGGTAGATTCACCTGATGAAATTTACAACAATCCTAAAAACACTTTCGTTGCAGGATTTGTAGGTTCGCCTCAAATGAATTTTATCGAAGGAAAAGATTTAGGTTTAGATGAAAATATTCTATATGGAATCCGACCTGAAAAAGTTACAAAACCTGACGGTGACATTAAATTAACCGTTGATGTTGATATTTCTGAAATGCTTGGAAGTGAAAAAATTGCATATTTTAATATTGGAGAAAGAAAGTGTTCCGCTAAATTGGAACCAGAAATTCAAATCGGAAAAACACTAGAATTGTCTATCAAAACTTCAGATTTGTATAAATTTGATATGCAAACAGGGGAAAGAATTTATTAAAAAATTTTTAATTTATTGAAAAAAGAGGCGGTTGCAATGCAACCGCCTCGCTTAATTTCACAGAATATCTAGTACATTTTACTATTTATTCATTACTTATATTTACACTTGGCAACAACCACAGCAAGAACCACATTCACATCCCATTGCGTGAACAGCTTCTTCTAAACGAACTTTGATACGTCCGTCAACTGCAATACCTTCACCAGTTTTTTCAGAAATTAACAATGGGTTAATATCTAACTCATCGATAAAGCTGAAATCATGAACTAATTGAGATAATCTCAATAGAGTTTCTTTAATTTGATCCATTTGAGCAGGAGTTGTACCTCTAGCACCTTCTAACAATTTGTATGCTTTAACTGATTTAATCATTTCATCAGCATCAACATCTGTTAAAGGAGCAATTCTGAAAGTTACGTCTTTCATAACTTCGATGAATACACCACCTAAACCAAACATCATCATTGGACCATATTGAGGGTCTGTTGCGATACCGCAAACCATTTCACGGTTACCTTTAACCATTTCTTGAATAATTACACCTTCAAGACCATCAATTAGTCCTTTTTCAGTTAATTTAGCAATCAAGTCTTGGTATTCTGCTCTCAATTGTTCTTCTGATTGAATATTAACTCTTACGCCACCAACATCAGTTTTGTGAGAAGTTGTTTTTGAAGTCATTTTCATAACTACAGGATAACCGATTGAGTTACCTACAGAAATAACTTCTTCTTCAGTTGTAGCAAAACCTGACTTACATACTCTGATACCATAAGCATCAAGAACATCGATAGATTCACGAGTAGTTAATTGAGCTCTACCTTCAGCTAAAGATTGTTTAATAATTTGTTTAGCCTTTTCTCTATCAACGTCGTAAACAGGAACTTTACCTTCTGGTCTTTCAATCCATTTTCTTTGTTGGTCTAATCTCAAGAAACCTTCAGCAGCTTCTTCAGCATACATAAAGAATGGCATATTAACATCCATTTCAGAAATTGTAGTAAAGAAGTTTGATGTAGTCATAAATACACCAATAATAGGTTTTTGAGGATTTTTAGCTTTGATTTCCATTAATGCTTTTGCAACATCAATATCTTTCAAACCTAAGAATGGTAAGTAAATAACCATAATCATATCAACGTTATCATCAGCGATAACTGTTTCTAAGGTTTGAGTATAGTGTTCGATAGGAGCTGAAGCGATCATATCGATTGGGTTTTTAACAGAAGCTGCAGCTGGTAAGAAACTTCTTAATTTAGCTTTTGTTTCTTCTGTAATTGGAGCCATTTGCATACCGTTTTCACA
>JAFUPZ010000006.1 GCA_017472545.1 bacterium
ACAAATTTAGAAGAAAATTTTTGTTTTGTATAGAATTACCATTGTTGATGTTTATGTTAGGGTCAATATTATATGAAATTTTTATAACGTGGGATGAGATAAAACCATTAATGCATCTTTCGTGGATATTTGATATAGTTACTTTGCATTTTATATTTTTATTAATAAGTATAATATTTTTCGACTTATTTGGCAGTTATTTGGTATTATTTCTTTGGTGGAAGATTCGTGGAGAGTTGAAATAATTTATACAAAAAGAAAAGGCAGCGTTAATGCTGCCTATTTTTTATCTAAACTATCTCTCTTCTCATACCAAAATTATTCTATTGTAGAGATGTTCTCCACAAAGAATCATTAAATTTGCTTTGTTGTGGTGCTGTATCTGCTGATAATGTTACATTGCTTGGAGCAAATACAAATACTAAGTCACCAACTTTTTTAGGGCTTCCGTTTAATGCTTGTGATGCACCGCAAACAAAATCAATTGTTCTTTGAGATTGTTCTTTGTCTAATAGGTGTAAGTTAAGCATAACGATTTTTCTGTCTTTTAAGTGTTGAACGATTGTGGCAGCATCATCAAATGAGCGAGGTTCAACAACAATTACTTCACTTCCACCTCTGTTAATACTTGGGTGATTTAAAACTTTTGATTCGTTATGTTTTTCGATTACTGGTGCATAAGCAGGTGCGATTTCTCTTAATGCGCTACCTTCTTCTACATAATCGTATTCATCATCATAACCATCTTCATCATTCATATCTACAAAAGGATTTTCTCCACGGAAACCATCCATTACGAAATCTACAACTTTTCTGAAGCTATCTGTTATTGCTGCCACTGACTTTTCCTCCGTTTATTATTTAAATAATTTTCTACCTACCCTTAACATTGTCGAACCTTTTTCTGCCGCAATCTTGTAATCTTGGCTCATACCCATTGAAATTTCTTTCAGTTCACAATTAAATTTTTCTTCTAGTTTATTTCGGATTTCTACTATTTCCGAAAATAGTTTAGCTAACTCATCTTCATCAGCTCCAAATGGAGCCATATTCATTATTCCAACTATTTCAAGAGCTTCTAGCTGTCTGATTTGTTCAAAAGCCTCAAACACTTCGTCTTGTGAAAATCCGAATTTTTGTTCTTCATTAGCATTATTCACTTGGATAAGTACTTTTTGAACTTTTCCGATTTCTGATGCGTGTTGTGAAATGCTTTGAGCAAGTTTTACAGAATCTACTGAGTGAATATAGTCGAAAACCTTGACTGCGTGTTTCACTTTATTGGTTTGAAGATGGCCTATAAGGTGAAATGTCGAATTTTCTCTCACTTCTTGTGGTAAACTCTGAATCTTTTCAGAAGCTTCAATTACTCTTGATTCCCCAAAGTCACGTAATCCCGCGTTGTACGCCTCGATTATCGCATCTTTAGCAAAATACTTGGTAACTGCAATTATTCTGGGTTTTGAAGGTGCGATTTCTTCTTGTATTTGTAAAAGATTCTTCTTTATTGTCTCAAACATCATTTAACCTCTACAAGAAAACTGCTCAAACTGAGCATGATTTAATTGTACCTTAGTTTTTCGGCATGTCCAAAATATTAATTCCTGTAAAATATTACAAAAAATAAACATGGCTGAAATCATGTCAGCGACATGGTTTCAGCCCATTTGGAGTTTTGGTCTATAGGTTAACATATCTTAATAATGATAAATGGGTGTAGGTCTAAAAGCCTTTATTTTATTGAAAGGCATGCTAATTTTTTTCAAAACATCAATATTTAGGTTGAGGGGGTGAATTTTACAAAAAGTTACCAACAAGTTTTTGGAGGTGTAATTTTGCTTAAAACACGGTTGTATTGCTCGTTTCGCGAATATCCTAGCATTATTCCAAGAATAAAGTCTTCATATGGAGTCAGTTTATCAAGATTTTTACTTGAAAATCCTCTTAAAATTTTTAGGCATGGACTAGAGCCAAAGTATATATTGATTTTTTGACTGTCGATGTTTGTAATGTGGTATTGGATTTTCATTTTTTGCAAAACTTCGGTTAAGGTATTTTGCTCAGATTTGTTGCAGGTATATAGCGCCAAATCTCGACTTCCTTTTTTGTATTCATATATTAAGTGTTTGAATAGTTCCATTTTTTCCCTCTTTTTCTCTTCCTGTTTTGTTAGACGGATTAATTCTAAAAAAGTTTCTTTGTGTTAGTATTGAATGTACAAAGGATATATTTATGAATATTCAAAACAATATTGGAATTGCATTTGGCCTTACTATGTTAGCAGGTTTGACAACTGCTATTGGTGGTGCGATTGCGTTTATCACCAGAAAAGATAACTTGAAAACATTGTCTATTGGATTAGGTTTTTCTGCTGGTGTTATGATTTTTATATCTTTTGTGGACATTATTCCAGGATGTGAAACTTTACTTAAGGCGAACTTTCCAAATATTTATCAATGGTTAGTTTTTCTTGGGTTTATTGTGGGTCTAGTTGTATCAATTCTGATAGACTATTTTTTGCCTGATCACGTTGATACAGAAGAACTTTTGAACCCAGATAGCCCTGAAATGAGTTCGCATAACCATTACAAGTTAAAAAGAGCAGGGTTTATGACTGCAATTGCGATTTGTATTCACAATTTCCCTGAAGGTATGGCGACATTTTTAACAACCACTCAGGATTTAACATTAGGGATGTCTGTTGCGTTTGCAATTGCGATTCACAATATTCCTGAAGGGATTGCTGTTGCGCTACCTGTTTATCATGCGACAGGGAAGAAGCGTTATGCGATGTTGTATGCGGCGATGTCAGGGATAACCGAACCTATTGGGGCATTGGTCGGAATGATTGTTTTAGGAATGTTTGTTCCACATATAATGGTAGGTGTTTTAATGGCTGCTGTTGCAGGTATTATGACTTATATTTCTTTTGATACTTTGTTACCGTTGGCCAAAGAATATGGAAATTGGCACTTATCAATTATTGGTATAATCTCAGGAATTTTGTTTATCTGGTTAAGTTTAATCCTATTAGGTTAATCTATTACTGAATTTTAACAATTTAGCGAAAACTATCGACAAATAACTATTTTTGTTGTATGTTAGGGCTACATGCAGAAATATAAATACAAAGGAGAATTGTAAAATGCAAGTTATATTGAAAAAAGAAGTCCAAAACTTAGGTGAAGTTGGCGACGTTGTAAACGTTAAAGATGGTTATGCAAGAAACTTCTTGCTTCCTCAAGGTGCTGCTGAAATCGCTACAGCTGGCGCTTTAGAAAATAGAGAAAAAAATATCGCTAGAATTAAAGCTAAACAAGAAAAATTACACCAAGAAGCTTTAACAAAAGCAGAAGCTATCGAAAAATTTGGTAAATTAGAATTATCAGCAAAAGCTGGTGAATCTGGTAAATTGTTCGGTACTATTACAACTAAAAAATTAACAGAAGAATTACAAGCACAAGCTGGTATTGAAGTTGATAGAAAATCAGTTTCTCTAAACGCTCCTATCAACAAAATCGGCGAATACAAAATGCTAATCAAATTAACTTCTAAAGTTAAATGTGAATTAGCTATTTCTGTTTCAGCTTCTGAAGTAGTTAAAGAATCTATCGAAGAAGTTGTTGAAGAATCTGCTGAATAGTTTAAACAATATTAAAGGGAGTGTGGATGAATCAAAGTTCTAATTTAAAACTGCAAGCACTTGCGATTGGTTCATTACCTCACGATAATGTTGAAGAAGCTATGTTGTTGGTTAAGAAGAATTTCTCAGAAATTCCATTTTTCCCACAACTTGCAAATATTAACAAAAGCGAAGACATGACGTTTCAATTTTTGGAAGGATTGCCTTCGTTTTTGTTTTCTAAGTTAGATAATTTCTATATAGATTCTGAAAGTGATGAATTTTTTGAGGCTTTAGAAGAATTTTTTCTTGATTATGAAGAAATTATTTCTGATATAAATTCTGAAAAGCTTGAAAAATACGGAATTAGTGAGCAATTTTCATCATCTTTTCCAATATTTGAACAGATTATTAGGCAAACCAAGCCTCAATTTGCGAAAGGTCAAATTATTGGTCCATTCACATTGGCATCGATTTTGAATGATAAAAATGGGAAAAGTGCATTATATGATGAAACTTTGCGCGAGCTTATTGTCAAGTTTTTGACCTTAAAGGCTCTTTGGCAGATTAAACGTATAAAATCTGCAAATCCTGATACTACACCAATTATTTTTATGGATGAACCATCAATTTCTCAGCTTGGTACTTCAGCGTATTTAACGATTGAAGACTATGAAGTTGCAAATATGCTTAGAGAAATTAGTGATGTAATCAAAGATAATGGTGGTTTGAGTGCGATTCACTGTTGTGGCAAATGTGATTGGGTTTTGCCAATTGCAATAAATGTGGATATTATCAATTTTGATGCGTATGCATATTTGGAGCATTTTTCACTTTTCTGGAAGGTGATAGAAAAGCACCTTAACAGAGGGGGAAAAATCGCTTGGGGATTGGTTCCAACGCTTGACAGTGTGGCGTTAGAAAAGATTACACTTGATGATTTGGTTCAAAATTTTGAAAATTCCGTTAAATATTTGACTAAAAAGGGTATTGATGAGAAACTTATTATAGATAATTCATTAGTTACACCATCTTGTGGGGCGGGATCATTGAACGTTGAATTGGCTGAAAAGGCAATGAGTTTGGTTTTTGAATTATCGAATGAGTTAAGGAAGAGGTTTTAATTTTGACTATAAAACTTGCAATCACAGGTAAAGGCGGAAGTGGTAAAACAACTATAGTAAAAGCGTTTATGCAAATTTTTAAGGAAATGTTTCCAGAAAAATCCATTTTGCTTTTCGATAATGATTTGGCAAGTGAACTAGGTCATAGTTTCGGTTTGGACATTAGAAATACAATTTATGGTATCAGAAGTGGCAAACACGAATATAAAACAGGGATTCCTGAAGATATGTCAAAACAAGAGTTTATTGAATGGGCAATGGAAGATATTCTTGTTTCGTTAGATGATAATGTTGACATAATTGTATCTTGGTTTGTCGGTTCAAAAGATTGTAGATGTCCTGTTACAAAGTTGATTAATGACGCTGTTATAAAATTAATAAGTCGTTATGATTTTGTAATTTTTGATTGTGAATTTGATTTGAAATATTTAAATCAATTAGTAGATACTGAAATTGACTCAACTATCATTGTAGGCAATCCTAGTGAAGAATCTGCACATTTGGCAAAGCGTATTGAAGAATTTAGCTCTAAATACGCTGCTGGTAATCAGTTGGGCGTTGTTGTAAATAAGGTTGATAACAACGATATATCTTCAGTTTATAATTTATTGAAAAAGTATGATTTGGATATTTTAGGGGTAATTCCTTTTGATAGTGAATTAGCCAACAATCCAATTTCAAGAGATTCAAAAGTTGTACAAAACGCAATCAAAGAATTTTATTTTAGATTAAATCTTCCGCAGGCGAAGCAGTAGGTGATTTATGGCACAGATTTTAGATGGTAAAAAGTTAAGAGAAAAACTTTTAGCAGATTTGAAGCTAAAAGTGGAAAAATTTCAAACAAAGCCTACTCTTGTTGTGATTTTAGTAGGAGAAAATCCTGCAAGTAAAATTTATGTTAACAACAAAAAGAAAACTGCTGAAGAGTTAGGTATTATTTCAAGAGTAATAAATTACCCTGCAGATATTTCTGAAAGTGAACTTTTAGCAAAAATTGATGAGTTGAATAAGGATAAGGATGTAACGGCGATTTTGGTACAATTGCCATTACCTGAGCATATTTCAAAAGAAAATGTTATAAACGCTATAGCTCCAGAAAAAGATGTCGATGGTTTTACTCCATATAATTTCGGCAAATTATTTTCAGGTGAAGTTCCAACAGTTTATCCTTGTACACCAAAAGGAATTCTTCTTTTATTGGAAGAATATAATATTCAACTAGAGGGTAAACACGTTGTTGTTATAGGTCGTTCAAATATTGTTGGAAGACCCTTATCTCAAATGTTGTTAAATAAAAATGCAACAGTTACAGTTTGCCATAGTAGAAGTAACCTAGACATAATAAAAACTGCTGATGTAGTTATTTCAGCAGTGGGAAAAAATATTATAGAAGGGGAAATGTTAAAATCTGATTGTGTGGTTGTAGATGTTGGGATATTCAAAGATGAGAACGGGAAAACCCGAGGAGACGTGGACTTTGAAAGTGCATCCCAAGTAGCATCGTACATCTCACCAGTTCCTGGCGGAGTAGGGCCAATGACAATTGCGTCATTGATGCTCAACACCGTTGAACTGTTTGAACGTAATCTGTAATTATTTACTATGAACCTAATAAGTTCAATGTACAGCTTGACTTGATGTTGTTGTTTACCATTGTTTTCAAGCCTGAAATTTCGTTTTCAAGTGCTGTAATTTGTGATTCAATAGAATCTTTTTCACTTTCTAATTGTTGACTTAGGTCTTCATAGTAAATGAAACTTGCGTCTTCTGTGCAATCTGCCTCATCATCATCCATTGCAGCATATTCTCTTTCGATAGCTGTCATTTGAGAAGTTGCATAGTTTGTTTGGTTTTGAATTGATAATAATTGGAATTGTAAAAAATTCTTTTGTAAAGTCAATAAACTTTTTTGACTTGCTAATGCTAAAAATGCCATGTCTCGTCTCCTTATTTTTTAAAAATCTCTCATGTATATAAAGTTTTTCAGAGTTATCCAATTTCAAGAAGGGTATCTTTTGTTACATTTGTTAACAATTGAATGTAAATAGTAGTGTTAAGTAGTTGCCTGAGGGGTGAATATAAGATAAGATAGTATATTGTAGGGAGGACTCGGAATAAATGCCGAAATTAGCTAGACAATATGACGATAGATATTATTCAAGTTATCGCGCTGTGTCTAACACATCAAGAACAAGCAGTTATGGATACTCAAAGGAAGTTTATCTAGATGCTATTTATGGTCCATCTAAAATTGAAAAGCCCCAACCAAAGCTTGTAAGACGTAGAAAGCCTAAAGCTAAGAAAAAAAGAAGTCTATTACAATGCCTAGTTGTTTTGGGTGTTTTGGGTTTTGTTCTTGTTAATGCATTATCTTATTCTTTTAATAATATAACTAGAGCGATGTTTGTGCCGACTCCTTATCAAGAAATTCAGACAGATATGTATGATTTATCATTCCCTACTTATAACTATTTATCAAATACTTGGGCATTTGGTCATAGAGGTTTTAATTTCTCTGCGGATGAAAAAAATGCTCAGATGTCTCCATTAAAAGAAAATGTTAAAATGCCTGTTTTAACTCAAGAATTAATGAGATTGATGGAGAATTACAAGACTGTTAAACCTGCGGTATTTGTTTGGGATTACGATACGCAGAATTATGTTGATATTAATGCTTCAGAAATTTATGCAACTGCAAGTATTATCAAAATCCCTGTATTAATAGACGTATTTAAGTCTATTGAAGCTGGTCAAATGTCTTTGGAAGACACAATGCCATTGACAGAATATTATAGAACAGAAGGTTCTGGTAGTTTACAATTTAAAGCTCATAATTCAGAATATACAATTGATGAGTTGGCAAATCGTATGATTACAGAGTCTGATAATTCTGCAACTAATATGTTAATGGCAAAAGTTGGTTCTATGACAGATGTAAACCAAGCAATTAGGGATTGGGGTTTGAAAGATACTTATGTTCAAACTTGGTTACCTGATTTAACTGGTACAAACAAGACTACTGCTCGTGATATGGCAACTATGCTTTATAATATAGATGAAAATGATAAATTTTTGTCCCCAGAATCAAGAGCAAAAATTCTAAATTACATGGGTCATGTTCATAATAATCGCTTAATTCACGCTGGTTTAGGGCCTGGAGCTGTTTTCTTGCACAAAACAGGTGATATTGGAAAAATGTTAGGGGATGCAGGAATTGTTATTGCACCAAATGGTAAAAAATATATTGTTGTAATCCTTGCAAATCGTCCTCACAATTCGATTGCAGGAAAAGAATTTATTGTTAAAGCATCTGAAATCATTTATAACTATATGGTAAGATAGTTAGTAATTATGGAAATCTTTTATTTACGAAAAAGTGAATTTTTAAAATCTATTTCCAAAGAAAGTTTGGAATATTTTTCAGACGATAGAAAATATTCAAATAATGAAAAATATGTTGAGCATGTTTTGGGGTTGTTTCTGACAAAATTTGTTGCAAAAAATATATATGATATAGAAAATACCCAAATTATTGTTAAAAATCATAAGCCTGAATTTGAATTTGGAAATTTAGTTTTTAGTATTTCTCATTCAAACGATATTGTTTTGGTGGCATTTAACAATAAAAACGTGGGAGTCGATGTTGAATATATAAAAGAAAGAGATAATTTTAAAGAAATTATGACAAGGTACGGAGAGGTTGTAGAAAATCCTTCAAGCCTTGATTTTTATAGATTTTGGACTTTGCATGAAGCGGAGATTAAATTAGGGTTACCAATCAAGTCTATATTTTCTACAATAATGGAGAATGAATATATTGTATCTTGTGTATCTGCAGATGTTTTGGTTTCGACATTTTGTGTGAAAAAACTCGTTTGCAAAGGTTTGAATATTGATTTGAAAGAGGAATATGACAATCCAAAGAATTGTCAATTATTAGTATCTGTTGAATAATTGTTATCTTTTTGGGATAGTATAGGCAAGGGTTATTAATTAATATATAGGAGAAAGAGATGGATATAAAAGCCGTAATTTTGGCAGCAGGTAAAGGTACAAGAATGAAATCTGAAACTACACCTAAGGTTTTACACGAAATTATGGGTAAGACATTGTTGGGTTATGTTATGGATAATGTAAAAAACTTTGTGTCTGAGCAATTTGTAATTGTTGGACATCATGCTGAATCTGTTGAAAAGTTTGTTCAAACAAATTATGAAAATTCAAAAACAGTTCTACAATCTCCACAGCTAGGGACTGGACATGCTGTTTCTATGGTTTGTCCAAGTTTAGAAAATTTTGACGGCTTAGTTTTAATCCTTTGTGGTGATACTCCATTGGTTAGAGAGGAAACTTTAAAAGCATTTGTAGAATATCACAAATCTCAAAATTCTGATATGACTGTAATGAGTACTATTTTTGATAACCCTACAAATTATGGTCGTATTATTCGCGAAGAAGATAATTCTCTAAAATGTATTGTAGAAGAAAAAGATGCGACAGCTGAGCAAAAAGCTGTAAAAGAAGTCAATGCTGGTATTTATTGTTTGAATTGGGCAAAATTCAAAGCATCTTTTGGTCAATTACAAAGTAATAATGCTCAGGGGGAATATTATCTAACTGATATAATTTCTTGGGGTAAGGCTCAAGGTTTGAGTGTGAATGCTTATATTTTAGATAATAGTGATGAAATTTATGGTATCAATTCTCGCTTAAATCTAGCAGAAGCTACAAAGATGATGAATCGTCGTAATTTGGAAAGATACATGGTTGAAGGGGTTACTATTGTTGATCCTGATTCAACTTGGATTAGTGAAGATACAGAAATTGGGCAAGACACTATTATCTATCCTGCAACTTATATTGAGGGCAAAAATAAAATTGGCAAAAATTGTAAAATAGGGCCTTGTGCACATTTAAGAGGTGGAGTTGAAGTCTGTGACAATGTAAAAGTTGGAAATTTTGTAGAAGTTAAAAAGGCAAAAATTTCTTCAAACACAAATGTTGGTCACCTTTCATATATTGGTGATGCTGAGTTAGGTGAGAATGTTAATATTGGTGCAGGTACAATCACTGCTAATTATAATCCATTAACAAAAACTAAATCTAAAACAATTATTGGTGATAATGTAAAAATTGGATCAAATTCTGTATTAGTTGCCCCTGTAGAATTGCAAGAGGGTGCTAATGTTGGTGCTGGTGGTATTATCACTAAAAATATTCCAGCTTGGGCATTGGCGATTACTCGTTCTCCGTTAAAAGTTCTGGAAAACTGGGTTAAAAAGCAGACAGGCATGTAAATCATTGTAAATACACTTTATTCAAAAAGGCAATTATTCTCCTGCATTTTACTTTATATATCTATATAACGTGTGAAAATGTAGGAGAAAATTATGGTATCAGTACAAGGTTATTCAACAAATTCAACAAATGTAGCATTTAAAGCAAATGCTCAAAATTCAGAAACTCAAAATAAAACGTTTGAAACTCATGCAGGTTTAAAAACAGGAGCTGTATATGCAGGTACTTCAGCAGTTGTTACCGGAGCGACTTATGGTTTTACTAAAAAAATGTATAAAGCTGCATTGGAAGCATTAAAAGAATGCGGTGATGAAATTAGTGATCTTACAAAAATGGAAGTAAAACATTTTGATGACTTGCTTAAGTTCTCTAAGAAAAATTTGTTTATTGGTATTCCTGTATTTGTACTTGCGTCATTAGGATGTGGTGCTTTTGTTGATAAGAAAATTAATGCCAAACACGCAGAGCTTGCTCAAAAAGCTCAGGAAAAAGATGCAAAAGAAGTGTTGGCAGAAGATGAGTGTGCAGAATTGACTCGTGACGGTAACTTATATCACAGATCTAATACAGGTAAAAAAGTAGGTGCGGCATTGGGTGCTGTTGCATATTCGGCATTCACATTATTCCAAAAATATGCACTTAAGGCTCCTAGTGGTTTTGGTATTGTTGCATCTGTTGCTCTTGGTGCACTTGGCGGTTTAGGTTTGGGTGCAATTACTGATGCTTGTTCAAATAAAGCTGCAAAAAAACATGCAGATAGACAATGTCAAATTAATGCGTAATTTTTGAACAAAAAACAAAGTTAAAAAGCGGCATTTTAATGAATGTCGCTTTTTTTAATGCTTTACTTTTTATATTCAAGGTTTATCATATTAATAAGGGAGAAGATAATATGTATAATCCTAAATCAGGTATAGCAGAAGAGTTTATAAGTCATGAAGAAGTTTTGGCATCGTTAGAATACGCTAGTGCCAATAAAAATAATGTTGAATTAATTGATAAAATTTTAGAAAAAGCAAGATTAGGCAAAGGTCTGACCCACCGAGAAGCTGCGGTGTTGTTGGATTGTGAAATTGAAGAAAAAAATCAAGAAATTTTTGAACTTGCTAAAAAGATTAAACAGGATTATTACGGAAATA
>JAFUPZ010000060.1 GCA_017472545.1 bacterium
ACTGTTTAACCGCTTGCGCAGTTTGAGAAGTCGCATTTTTGATATTTTGAGATTCATCCAAGATAACATAGCGGAAATTGATGTCTTTTAACTTATCAATATCACGTCTTAAAAGCGCATAACTTGTAATTACAACATCATATTCAGGAATTTTCTTAAAGAACTGTTTACGCTCTCCACCTTGCAATTTCAAGCAAGATAAAGTTGGTGCAAATTTCTGAATTTCAGATTCCCAGTTAAATACAACTGTAGTTGGCGCAACAACCAAAGTTGGCATTGGACCATCTTCTTCTTTAGCTTTTTGCAAAACAGTCAAAGCTTGCAATGTTTTACCAAGCCCCATATCATCTGCCAAAATACCGTTCAAGCCGTACTTGTACATAAACCACAACCAGCCAAAACCTTTCATTTGATATTCACGGAATTCCGCATTGATACCTTTTGGTAATGACAAATCTTCTGCAGTTGAGAACGATGACATTTGCTCCCAGAAAGTTTTAAATCTATCACTCAAAATTAAATCAACATCAAGGTTTTTAAGCTCGTTAATCAAACCTGCACGATATGTTTTTACAGTAAATCTATTGTCAGGATTTCTAAATACATCAAAAGAGTTGAACGAACGCATCATTGAATAGATATTTTGCGCAGGATATTCAACAAAGCCTAAACTTCTGATACGAGCGTATTTTTCACCACTTTGAATAGTATCGTAAATCTCATCAAAATCAATAATTTCTTCACCAGCTTGACCATAAATACTAATATCAAAACTATCAGGTTGTTCGTCAGAGAAATCGATTTTTGCACATAATCTGAACGGATTTTCCATCAGTTTAAAGAATTGCATATCGTCTTTTTCTTCAAACTTCCAACCTTCACCTGCTTGTTTTAGATAATAATTATAGAAATCAATAGCATTTTCTTTTTCCAATGCCAAGTTGTTAGTCTGCATTGGAACAAACTTACAAGCCAATAACATTGCATAAGCTTCATTTTCGTGCTTGATATTACGTTTTACCCAATAAATCAAATCTTCATCAGCTTTTTTTACAGTAATATACTGAACTTTATCTGCTGAAGATTTAGAATAAGGGACACGAACACCATCATATTCAAAATCTAAAGAGGCTTTTAATGATTGGTCGTAATCGATACCCATAGTAACGACATTCAAAGGTGGACGTTGTTCAAGCATTAATTTTGAAATTTTTTCATCAACAACAACATCCATAACCTCTTGTAATTTTGGCAAATCTTCATAAATAAATTTTCCACCTTCAGAATCTTTCAAATCTGTAAATGAAGATTTGATGATATTTTGTGGAATATTCTGAATTGCAACATTTGTAGGGAATATAATATTTTTATAACGACCCCATTTCAAATGTCTTGAGAAATATCTAACTTCTTCAAACGGATAAACATCATCACTATCAGGTCTTTGCCATTCTAAAGACAACAACAGTGTTCCTGCAGTATTAGACGTATTCACATAAAGAACAAGTTTCCATTCATCATCGGTAAATTTGAGTCTATCTTTTGTTTTTTCATCTAAAACTTCATCAGCCTTAGCTAATAAAGAAAACATTGGACCAAATTTTGAGATTGGAATATCATACCAACCAGCTTTTTTGTCTTGACGAGAAAGCTTCAAAAGCTGTTGGAATATCATAATTTCAACTTTTTGAGAATTATTCAGCTCAAAATTCTTATCTTGTTTTTGAGATTCAATCAATGCTCGTAAAATAGGTTCGATTTGACGAACGATTTTACCATTTTCACGAGAACGAACAAGTATTGAGAAGAAGTTAGCTTTTCTTTTTGGGTTAAAGTGGAAAATATAGCTACCTTGAGGTTCTTCTTTTAAAGCTGTATTTTCATCAGGAAATTCAAACTCTAAGCCAAATTTAGTTTCTAACCAATCTTCATAAGCATGCTCATCAATAGCCTGTAAAGCAACAGCTACAGCGTGCTTACACCATTCTTCCTTTAACGGACAGTTACATCTAACTTCGACCTTATTTTTCTTAAAAATCAAATCGGTATTATAGTGATCCTGAAAATTCCCTTTAACCTTTGCCATATAGAAATTCTTCTCAGGATAATTATCGAACACCATATCCTTTGTATGATATTCGTAACCTCGACGCCAGCTTCCCGCACTTGCATTTTCTTTTATAAACTTGTAATTAAATTCCGTTGTACTCATCTAAGAGTATATCTCTTTCCTTTTCGTAAGGGAGCAACTTTCATTACGATTCAGTTTTCGTAAAACCCTTATCTAAGAAAATTATACACAACAAAATAAAAAAAGGCAAGGGGGTTAAAAAATATCACAGAATAATCAAATTTCATCTATATCATTGATGAAAAAACTCCAATAAAGCTTTAATATAAAAGAATGGAAAAGATTAAAAAAATATATCCAGATTCAGTGAATGTAGTTATTGCAACAAACAATAACTATGCGCCATACACAGTTGTGGCACTAACTTCACTAATTGCACACACATCCGATAAAAACAATTACGATATTATAGTTCTTGAAACAGATGTAAGTGATGAATACAAAAATATATTATCCACATTAAAAAAAGATAATATTTCAGTTAGAACTTATAACGTAAACAAATTTTTTGAACGAAATGAGTTTTGGCATTATTCATATTGGTCTAAAGAAACTTATTCTAGATTATGCATCCCTGAAATTATGGAAGATTACGAAAAAGTTTTGTACTTAGACGTAGATGTAATCATACAAGCTGACGTTGCAGAATTATACAATACCGACATATCCGACTATTTAATTGCAGGTAATAGAAATTACGGTTTGATAACAAGCATTAGACATAGTCCATCATTACAATATTACTATGGTACAATTTTCCCTATTAAAAATGTTAAAAACCTCATCAACGCTGGTGTAATCTTAATGAATATACCAAAATTGAAAGAACTCCAACTAGAAGATAAAGCAATTAACATATTAGACCAGCATAAAAAATTATTATTCCAAGATGAGGATTTGCTTAATAAATTATGCGAAGACAGAATTTTATATATAGACAGCAGTTGGAACTTTAGATACGCAGTTCCAGAAAAACTCGTCTACGATTGGCAACTATTAGATATAGCACAACAATGGGCAACAGGCCTGCACAAACAAAATATCATACATTATGTATCTAAAGAAAAACCTTGGGATTACCCAAACCTATACTACTCTGAAATCTGGTGGGCTTGGGCAAAGAAATCTCCAATATACCAACAACTTTTAAAAGCTTATTTTGATAAAAATTCACCAGAACAAAAGGTTCAACAATGAAAAAACTTAAAAAAATCTACGAAAATTCAATAAATGTAGTATTTGCATCAGACAACAATTATGCACCTTGCACAACTGTTGCAATATACACTCTTATTGCCCATACATCAAAAGAAAACAATTATGACATTGTTATTTTTGAATCTGGAATATCTGATGAAAACAAGCAAATAATAGAAGATTTAGCTAAAGAACATGATAATATATCTGTTAGATTTTATAGTACAAAAAAATTCTTTGAAGATTATGACTTTTTCCACTATGCATATTACACAGCTGATACATATTCAAGATTATTTATCCCAAACGTTATGGAAGATTACGACAAAGCAATATACCTAGACGGAGATATAATCGTACTTGCGGATGTTGCCGAATTATACAATTTTGATCTTGGTGATGCAATTTTAGGTGGTGGAAGAAATTATGGGCTTATTTCAAGCTATTATCACAATGCCGAAATTCGTAACTATTATGACAAAATGTTCCCAATAAAAGATATTAGAAATAGTATCAATGGTGGCGTATTGGTTATGAACCTAGAAAAATTACGCGAAATAGATCTTTTAAAACAAGGTATTGGACTTTTGGATAAATACAAAAGACTTTTATGCCAAGATGAAGACATCTTAAATAAAGTTTGCACAGACAGAATTAAACATATAGAAAGTGCTTGGAACTGGAGATTTGCCACACCTCAACCACTATTGTATGACCATAAATTACTGTGGCTGACTCAGGAATGGAGTCAAGGTCTATATGAACAAAAAATAATCCATTATATATGTAAAACAAAACCTTGGGACGAAGCAAATATGTATTATGGAGAAGTATGGTGGGCTTGGGCAAAGAAAACCCCTATATACCAGCAACTTCTAAAAGCATACTTTGATAAACACCCAGAACAACTTAATGCATAAAAAAAGAGTTCTCAAAATGAGAACTCTTTTAATATTTAATATTTGTAATTTACGAACAACCAGAGTAACCGCAATTCAAACAAATGAAGCAACCTTCCGCCATTTGAATTTCAGTACCACATTCAGGACATTTTACAGTTTTAACTTCGCCTGTTGGGTTGTATTCTTCCACAATCTCCTCTTCCTTAACGATAGGCTCTGATTCTACAGCCTTCATTTCAACTGTTTTTTCTTTTTTCTTGTCATCCAAGTTCATTGGTTGGAATTGACGAGAATTATTTCTGTATACAGTTATACCTTTTAGGTTATTTTTGTAAGCAAGAATATAAGCTTCTTCAATATCTTCACGAGTAGCTTGCTCTACAAAGTTAACTGTTTTTGAAACAGCATTATCTGTGTGTAATTGGAATGCTGCTTGCATTTTTACGTGCCAATATGGTGAAACATCATGAGCTGTTGCAAAAATTTGTTTTACTTTATCAGATACACCTTCCACGTGAGCAATTGTACCTTCTGATGCAATCTGTGACATCAACGCTTCAGAATATAAACCATTTTCAATCATATAATCTTTGAAAATTGGATTAACTTCTAGCATTTCAGTTCCATCCATAATCAATCTAGAAAATACTAGACCAAATAATGGTTCAACACCACCAGAAGCTGATGCGATCATTGAAATTGTACCAGTTGGAGCAATACAAGTTGTTGTTGCGTTTCTCAAACCATATTGTTTGATACCAGCATCAATTTCAGCCCATTTTTCATCAGAAATTTTACCAGCAGATTTGCCTCTATATTTGTTGAACAAGTAATTATCTGAATCGTAGATACTACCTTTAAAGTTGTTGAAACTTCCACGTTCTTTTGCTAATTCAATTGACTCTGTTTTAGATACATAGTCAATAAATTCCATTACTTGACCTGCTAATTTTGTACCTTCTTCTGAGTTGTATGACAAGCCCATTTTCATAAGCATATCAGCCCAACCCATTACACCAAGTCCAATTTTTCTGTTATTTTGAACCATTTCAGAAATTTGAGGTAGTGGATAATTATTTACAGCAATAACGTTATCCAAGAATCTCATAGCAGTTCTTGTAGTTTTTTCTAGTAAATCCCAATCTACTTCCCAACCTGCAGAACCTTTTTTCATCATCAAACCAAGGTTAATAGAACCCAAGTTACAAGCTTCATAAGAAAGTAATGGAACTTCACCACAAGGGTTTGTTGATTCAATTGGTCCAACATGCGGAGTTGGGTTGTCATAATTCATTTTATCAATGAATACAATACCAGGTTCACCGTTTCTCCAAGCACCATCAACAATTAAGTCGAACACTTCTTTAGCGTTCATTCTTCCAACAACTTCATTATTTTGCGGATTTACAAGATCATAATCAGTACCAGCAAGATAAGCTTCCATAAATTTATCAGTAATAGCTACTGAAATATTGAAGTTGTTTAGTTTATTGTTATCAGATTTACAGTTAATAAAATCAATAATATCAGGGTGGTCAACTCTCAAGATACCCATATTCGCGCCACGACGAGTACCGCCTTGTTTTACAGCTTCAGTTGCAGCATTGAACACTTCCATAAATGATACAGGACCTGAAGAAACACCCATAGTTGAACGAACAACACTGTTTTTAGGTCTTAATCTTGAGAATGAAAAACCTGTACCACCACCTGATTTGTGAATTAAAGCGGTATTTTTAACAGTTTCAAAAATACCTTCCAAACTATCCTCTACAGGAAGTACAAAACAAGCAGCCAACTGACCTAATTCTCTTCCAGCATTCATCAATGTTGGTGAGTTTGGCATAAAATAGCGATTTGTAATAGCTTCATAAAATCTATCTGAAAGTTCTTTCACTTCAGCTTCAGATTTTCCGAATTGTAAATCACCTGAAGCAATTGTATCTGCAACCCTACGGAACATATCTGCAGGAGTTTCAACACAATTACCATCTTTATCTCTCTTCAAATATCTTTTTTCTAAAACTTTTACAGCGTTTTCTGACAAATTTAACGCCTCTTTTACACATGTGGTATCTGACACATTAACCTCCATAATCTGATTAAACACATATCAAATTTATTGATATTCGCCATCTTTGACGATTTTCTACACTTACCCCAAAGCATGCTCAAACACGCTTTACAAAATTGTACAACGCTGAGGAAGAAATTTGCAATAGATTTATTAAGATATATCAACAGATTTAACAAGATTTATCAATAAAATTTAAAATTAACCACCAAGCGAATACTTTTAACACATTTTATGTTATATTAAAAGCATGATTAGGAGAGTGTTTAGGGCTTTATTAGTAATAATAATTATCGGCGTGCTTTGCAAAGCTTGCCTTGTTAAAGACGTGCAAAACCCAGAAACTCATATCAAATCTAGTAAAAACAATTTACTTGCAACAGATTATCCAACCCCAACAACTGTTAACATAAATGGTATTGATTATCTTCAATCCCAAGCTCCTATTGGAAAATTTGGCGGAGAGATAATATTTTCAACTATTGGAGAAGGTCCAAAGACATTCAATCCATTTAACAGCAAGGATAATACTTCATCTACACTTTCAGCAATTATGTATGATGGACTATTATCAACTCACCCAATAACAGGTCAACCGAGCCCAAAACTTGCAAAATCTTATACAATTTCTCCTGATGGAAAGACTTATACATTTAAACTTAGAAAAGGGATTAAATGGTCAGATGGAAAGCCAATCACAGCAGATGACGTTGTTTTCACTTGGCGCGACATAATTTTTGCAGGATTTGGTGATACCTCGTTAAGAGATTCAATCTATATTGACGGAAAACTTCCTACAGTAAGAAAAATAGATAATTACACCGTAGAATTTAAAACCGCAAAACCATACGCTCCATTTATAAGAGTATTAGGAGCATCAATAGCACCTAAACATATATTCATGCCAGCAATAAAAAAAGGACCTAAATATTTTGACAGTTTTCTTTCAACAACTACAAAGCCTGAAGATTTTGTAGTTTCTGGAGCCTTCAAACTAAAAGAATATGTTCCAGCTCAACGAGTTGTCTATGAAAGAAACCCGAATTATTACGAAATCAATACTAACAATGAATCTCTACCTTATCTTGATAAATTAATATACCTAATAGTTGGAGATTTAAATAATGAAGTTCTAAAATTCGAAGCTAAAGAAATTGACGTAATAACCTTGCAAGGTTCAAAAGTTGCGCGTTATAAATCACTTGAGCCTCACTCTGATTTTGATTTATACAATCTTGGACCTAACACAGGAACAATGTATTTATCAGTAAATTTGAATGATAGAAAAAATGACAAAGGAAAATATTACGTTGACCCAATTAAACAAAAATGGTTCCAAGATCTCAACTTTAGAACAGCTATAGATTACACTATAGATAGACGAAATATGGTGTTCAATATTGCAAACGGAATCGGCGCACCGCTTCACACTCCAGAAAGCTTAAATTCTATTTATCTGAATAAAGAGTTAAAAGCTTTTGAAAAAGATACTCAAAAAGCTAAAGAGTACTTATACAAATCTGGTTTTTATACAGATAAAAAAGGTCATTTATACGATAAAGACAACAACCGAGTCGAGTTTGACTTATTTACAAACGCAGGAAACACTGAACGAGAAGCAATTGGAGTTATGGTAAAACAAGACCTCGAAGAGTTAGGAATGAAGGTCAATTTCAAGCCTATAGAATTCAACTCATTAGTTAATAAACTAGTCAGCACATTCGATTGGGATATGGTAATTATGGGACTTACAGGCTCTCCATTAGAACCAAACGGAGGGAAAAATGTATGGATGTCAAACGGCAGACTCCATATGTTTAATATGCGAACACCTCAAGAAGGAAAGCTCAACATCCTATCTTGGGAAAAAGAATTAGATGAAATGTTTGAAAAAGGCGCCTTAGCAACAAAATTTGAAGATAGAAAAAAATACTACGACAGATACCAAGAAATTATTTATGAACAACGCCCAATGATATATATATACTCACCGGTTATAATTGTAGCAATAAGAGATAAGTTTAAAAATATCTATCCGTCATCATTAGGCGGAATAACACATAATATCGAAGAAATTTATATTGGAGAATAATTTGGAAACATTCAAATACATACTAAAAAGAATAGTTCAAACAATACCATTACTCATAATGGTATCTATCATAAGCTTTTTTATAATTAGATTATCTCCAGTAGATCCTCTTGCAGAATTAAAGCTTAATCCATCTATTTCACCAGAAACCGTAGAAAGAGAAAAACAACGACTTGGATTAGACAAACCAATTATTGTCCAATATGGTAAATGGGCTATTTCTTTCGTACAAGGGGACTTAGGTGTAACTTCAACAGGAGAAAAAGTTAGCCAAAAGCTTAAAGAAAGAATTCCAAACACTCTTCTTCTAACAAGCTTAGTAATTCTATTAACTTGGCTTGTCGGAGTACCGCTAGGAATTATTGCTGCAACAAAATGGAAAACTAATTTTGATAGAATACTAACAGTCCTCACAAGTATAGGAATGGCTATTCCGTCATTCTTCTTTGCCGTGCTACTTTTAATGTTTGCAGTAAAAACAGGGTGGTTCCCTATAGGGGGACTAACTAGCCCTAATTTTGCAGAGATGAATTTCTTAGGTAAATTTATCGACTTAGCACACCACTTAATCCTACCTGTAATTGTCTTATTTACAATTTCTTTGGCAGGATTACAACGCCAAATGAGAGCAAATATGCTAGATGTATTGGATAGCGATTACGTAAAATTTGCAAGAGCAAAAGGCTTACCTGAAAATCTTGTAATATATAAACACGCACTAAGAAATGCCGTAAACCCAATGATTACACTTTTAGGATTTGAATTTGCAGGATTATTATCTGGAGCTGCACTAACCGAATATGTTTTCCAATACCCAGGACTAGGTCGACTCATATTAGAAGCTGTTTTAAAGTCCGATATAAATCTTGTAATGGCATCATTGATGATGGGTGCTGTTATGCTTGTTGTAGGTAACTTAATTGCGGATATTCTTCTTATCATCACAGATCCGAGAATAAGGGTGAAATCATGATAAAAGAAGTATTACAACAATTATGGAAAGATAAATTTTCTAAAATAGCCCTTATCGTTTTAGGTGCAATATATTTCTGCTTACTTTTTGCCGATATAATTGCACCATATACAAAAGATTTTTCAGATAGAACGATGGCATATGTTCCTCCATCAAAAGTTTTCACAATTGATGAAAACGGTAAATTTTCAAAGCCTTATACATACAATTACATAAGAGAATTTGACCCAGTAAATCTTGAAATAAAATATACGCTTGATCGAAGTGAAAAACACTATATAAAATTTTTCTCAAACGGTCAACCTTATAAATTTTTAGGGCTAATCCCTATGAAATTCCATCTATTTACCACAGATGATAACGGCAGGATTTATCTACTAGGGACTGATATAAACGGAAGAGATGTATTTTCTCGACTATTATTCGGCGGTAGAATATCTATGACAATTGGCTTTTTAGCCTTATTAGTACTCTTTCCAATAGGTCTATTATATGGAGGAATTTCTGGGTACTTTGGTGGAAAAGTTGATGTTTTAATGATGAGATTTGCAGAAGCTATTATGTCTATTCCAAGCTTTTACTTATTAATAATCCTCGCATCAATTCTACCTTCAGGAATGACAAGTACGCAAAGGTTTATGCTTATTGTCTTGATTCTTGCACTTATTGGATGGGCTGGATTTGCCAGAGTTGTAAGAGGAATGGTTTTATCTATAAAAAATCAAGAATATGTTCAAGCCGCTCAATCAATCGGAGCATCTAAACTTAGAATAATCACAAAACATATTTTGCCTCAAACTACAAGTTTTGTCATAGTTGCGATGACATTATCTGTACCATCTTATATCTTGTCTGAATCAGGATTAAGCTTTCTTGGTTTAGGTATTCAACAACCAGATGCAAGCTGGGGGAATATGCTAAAAGAAGCACAAGAATTTACAAATATTTTATATAGACCATGGCTTTTAACTCCAGGATTTTTAATTTTTGTATCAGTTTTGGCATTCAACGTAATAGGTGATAATATAAGAGATATATTAGATCCAAAAAGTAAGATTAGATAAGTTTAGGATTTGGGAGAATGAAAACAGACACTAAAATCGCAATAGGGATTTCTTCAATAATGATATTTATTGGATTATTTTTGTTTGTCTGGATTTTACCATTTTTATTTGTTTGGCTATCTTTTGGTACTGAACTTTCTAACGAAGAAAGCCTACCATACCTCCAAAAAGCTGTAAAATACTCAATATTCAAGCCCCAAAAACTATATACACTTGAAACTATAATCCCAACATTACTTGTTTTGGATAAAAATAAAGAAGCTATTTCTTATTATGAAATCTATGAAAAACAACATCCAGATAATGATAATTTGAATACAAAAGCAACTAAAACACTTGTTACTTATGCCTACATCAAGACTAACAATTATGATAAAGCACTGAGAATTGCAAAAGACACAAATAATTTGTATCAACAAGCTAAAATTTATATCGCAACAAACAACTTAGATATGGCTAAAAAGACTGTTGAAGAGATTTTTTCTACAAAAACTAAATCTAAACTCCCATATCTTTATGTTGCACAAATTCAATTAAAAGAAGGTTATCCAAAATCGGCAAACACTTCTATTGACAAGCTTCTATTAGTTAACCCTCAACACACAGAAGCTCTTGAAACAAAAGCAGAAATATTAAAAGCTTTGGGGCTAACAGATGAATATAATAAATATGTTAGAAAAATAGAAAAACTAAAAAAAGAGAGAAAAATTAAAAGAAAATAATAAGAGGATAGTATGGAAACAACAAGTATTGAAAACTTAACACACATATTCAATTTAGAATATTTTGTAAGATTGTTATTTGCAGTAATTTTTGGGTTCTGCATAGGTCTAGAAAGAGAATTAACAAACAAATACGCAGGATTAAGAACTCACATATTAGTTTGTTTAGGCGCTTGTGTATTTACATTAATATCAATTTACGGATTTCCGACATTTGCTCCCGGTGATAACGTAATTGTTGATAATTCTACAGGTATCAGAGATACCTCCCGTGTTGCAGCTCAAATCGTTACAGGTATCGGTTTTATAGGTGCAGGTACAGTATTAAGAAACGGTCCAATTGTTCTTGGTTTAACAACTGCGGCAACATTATGGATTGCTGCAAGTATCGGTATGGCTTGCGGTGCAGGCATGTTTGATATTGCTTTTGCAGGAACAATTCTTGTAATTTTAACTCTTGTTTCTATCAGAGTTTTTGAAAGAAAAGTTCTCCCAACAAGTACTAAAAAAACTAGACGTATCAAAGTTGGTTTAGTTTGCGCAAACGAAAACGCTCAAAAAATTCAAGAATACATAATTGATAAATACCCAAGTATTACAGAACTTACTAAAAAACAACTAGTAGCAGATTCAAATAGCATAAAGATTACTTGCGTAATAGACGTTGCAACTAAAAAACCAATCAAAGATTTATATAAAGTTTTCCAAAAACAACAAGGTATTGAATCAATTTCAATCCAAGAAACTTTAGACTAATTAACAATTAGCTTTACATCAACGTGCCTTTACGTTACGATAAAGCAAAGAGTAAGGGAGAAATTATTTTGAAATATAAACGTATTTTATTAAAAATTAGTGGGGAAGCACTTTTAGGCGAACAACAATTTGGGATTGACCAAAATCCTGTAAAAATGATTGCTAACGAAATCAAAAAAGTTAGAGATATGGGAGCCGAAGTTGCTGTTGTTGTCGGCGGAGGTAACATTTTCCGCGGAATGAAAAACAGTGCAAAATTAGGTATGGATCAAGCTTCTGGAGATTATGTTGGTATGCTTGCAACTGTAATGAATGCAATAGCATTACAAAGCGCACTAAATCAAATCAACGTAGATTGTAGAGTTCAGTCAGCAATTGCGATGAATCAAATTGCAGAACCATACATCAGACACAGAGCAATCAGACACCTTGAAAAAGGTAGAGTTGTTATTTTTGCGGCAGGAACTGGAAACCCATTTTTCACAACAGACACCGCTTCAGCTTTAAGAGCATCTGAAATTAATGCAGAAGCAATGTTAATGGCAAAAAATGGAGTTGATGGGGTATACACAGACGACCCTAACACCAACCCTGAAGCTAAGAAAATAGATAAAATGACTTATGATGATATTATCAAAAATGGCTTAAAAGTTATGGATACTGCAGCTTGCGCACTATGCAAACAAAACAGTATTCCAATTGTTGTTTTTGACTTTAAAAAAGAAGATGGAATTAAGAACATCCTTGATGGTAAAGAAATAGGAACATATATCAGTTAATATACGAAAGAGGTAAAAAATGTCAGAATCTTTAGAAGAATTATTTTTATTCGGCGAAGAAAAAATGGAAAAAGCGATTGCCCAACTTCAAAGAGAATTTGGTTCAATCAGAACTGGTCGTGCTAACCCAGGTATTTTAGATAAAGTTATCGTTGAATACTACGGAGCGTTAACTCCTCTAAGACAAATGTCACAAGTTACAGTTCAAGACGGTACAACTTTGGTTATCACACCATATGATAAAACTATTATGAAAGAAATCGAAAAAGCTATCATCAAAGCTGAAATCGGAATTACTCCAAACAGTGATGGTACTTGCATCAGATTAACTTTCCCACCTCTAACAGAAGATAGAAGAAGAGAAATTACAAAAGACGTTAGAAAAATCGGCGAAGATGCAAAAGTTGCAGTTAGAAATATCAGAAGAGATATGACTGATAACCTTAAAAAACTTGAAAAAAGTGAAAATCTTCCTGAAGATATGGTTAAAGATAACCAAGACAAAATCCAAAAACTAACAGACAAATACACTGCAAACATTGATGCAGCAGTAGCAGTAAAAGAAAAAGAGGTTATGACTGTATAATGATAAACTTAGGCTTGAATAATCACGCAACAAGGATGCTAACAGGATTTATAATGGGTACAATCGTTATGGGTTGTATTATATTGGGTGGGTACGCACTACTAGCTCTTTTATTATTTATGCTTGCTGTTGGCTCTAGAGAGTATGTAAAAATTCTAAACAATAAAGGTTTTTATCCAAGCCTAAAAGTTATCTATTTTACGGAAATAATTCTCGCAACTGTAGTTTTTTGCAAAAGATTTGATTTAGTTGCAATCACATTGACAATTTGTGCAATGTGCTCATTTATGTGGGTTCTATTCAGAGGACGTCAACCATATATCGCCAATGTTGCAACAACATTACTAGGTATGGTTTATTGTGGTTGGTTCCCACTACATTTAATCTTTTTGAGAGATTTGTCTTGTGACAAATACGATAGCGGACTTGGCTTCGTCGTTTTAATGTTTACAGCAATATTATTAACTGACATTGGCTGCTATTATGTTGGTTCAAGGTTTGGCAAAAACAAACTTGCACCTGTTATTAGCCCAAATAAGACAATCGAAGGTTCAATAGGTGGCGGAATTTGCGCAATTATCGGTGCGGTTATCATTGGTTATTTTATTGAATTACCTTGGTATATGTCTATATTTGCCGGCATAATTTGTACAATATTTGCTCAAATTGGTGATCTTTGCGAATCTCTTATTAAACGTGATGCAGGAGTAAAAGATTCAGGCTCAAGTTTACCTGGTCACGGCGGATTTTTAGACAGATCTGACAGCTTTGTATTGACATTGCCTATAATGTACTATTTCTGCAAATGCTTTATTTTTAACACAGAATGGATGACAACATTGGGTAATTTTGTGAAAGGATTGTTTTAATGAAATCTGTGGCTGAAATCTTTGGGATAGAAACCGTTACAGAAGAATATTATAAACACGCACTTACACATTCGTCTTATACCAAAGAACACGAACTTCCAGAAAACCAATGTTATGAAAGACTTGAATTTCTGGGAGATGCTGTGCTTAAGCTTACAATTTCTGATGTATTATTCAAAACTTATCCAGACTCTAGAGAAGGGGAGCTATCTAAAATTAGAAGTATTTTAGTTTCGGATAACACATTGGCAGAAATTGCAAAATCTAATGGGCTTCAACAACTTATAATAATGAGTAAACACGAAGAAAAACAAGGTTGCAGAAACCTAAATTCTATTTGTGCTTGTGCTTTTGAAGCTGTTTTAGGTGCATATTATTTAGACGGTAAATTTAATGAAATTATCGAATATATAGAAAAAACCTTTAAACCTTATATTAAAGAAGTAGCTCAACACTTTGAAAAATTTAATGCTAAAGCCATTTTACAAGAATATACACAAGGCTTAAACAAGAAAACTCCAGTTTATAAAGTTGTTAACGAATCTGGACCTCAACACAAAAAAACTTTTGAAGTTCAAGTTATATATAACGATGAAATTCTAGCAACAGAAACAGGATTAAGTAAAAAAGAAGCTGAACAAAAATGTGCACTTTCAGCTTGTAAAAAGTTAGGAATAGTATAGTTATGTCAGAAATTATAATTTCACCATCAATATTATCTGCAGATTTTGCAAACTTAGAAAGAGATATTAAAGCTGTTGAAAAAGCTGGCGCAGATTGGATTCACGTAGATGTTATGGATGGGCATTTCGTACCAAATATTACTATCGGTTCTCCTGTAGTAAAATCACTTCGCGCGGTTACAGATTTACCTTTAGATGTTCATTTGATGATTGAAAACCCTGAAAAATATATCGAACCATTTGCAAAAGCAGGAGCAGATATAATCACTTTCCACTACGAAGCTGTAGCTACTGAAAACATCCAATCAATTATTGATAATATTAAATCATTTGGCATAAAAGCAGGAATGTCAATTAAACCAAAGACTTCTGCTGATGAAATTTTGAAATATTTACCACAACTTGATATGCTACTTGTTATGACAGTTGAACCTGGTTTTGGTGGTCAAAAATTCATGCAGGATTGCGCTGAAAAAATCCCAACAATCAAAGCTAACGCTCCAGACAATCTAATTATACAAGTAGACGGCGGAATTAATGCTGAAACTGCAAAAATTTGCACAAATCTTGGCGCAACTTCACTTGTTGCAGGAAATTATATCTATAAAGCTGAAGACATTGAACAAGCAATAAAATCTCTACGCTAATTGGTCATTACCAACATTTTCACCTTTTCTAATTTTGGCTTTTAGAATTTTATCCAAATCAGCACTTGCAACTTTATCCGTTTCTGTTGCATTAGATTTTGCTGGGTCATTTTCAGCTTCGTCTGAATTGTTTTTCTTATCCGTATCAACTGCAATTCCTGCAACACCAGTAACATTTTCAAGCTCACCTTTATAACTTTGAGCTTTTGAAATATTATCTGAATTTGTTGATAATGAAGCTTCTTGAACAGCAGATGCAGTTTCCGAAGCATTAACCGCACGATGTCCTGATGCCTCTGCTCTAACACCGAATACTAAAGCTCTAAGATTTAGCCATCCACGTCCTCTTATTGATGCTAATAAATCTTGCCCAACACCAATAGTTTCTGTACCAAAATCTAAAGTATTCAAAATAACACCACTTTGAGCATTTATAGTTGATTCATAAACATTTAAGTCACCCTCAACTCCTGCAATATTAGCTTGTCCATCAGCTCCAAGTCTTTGTAGTTGAGAGTTCAATCTATTAATTTTACCGAGCGCACCAGCATCATTTTCGCCATCATTCACACTCTTAACTTCATTTTTTAACTCTGTTTGAGTAGCTTCTGCTTTTGAAAGAAGTTCTTTCATATAATTATCAAGAGCTTGAATTTCATTATTTGATAGCTTTGCGGTTGTAGACATAAGAGCAGCTGATTCTAACGCTTCACCTCGAACTTGTCTACTATCACCTATGAAAACTCTAGCAACATCTATTAAAGTTGCACCAGATGCTTCCATATTTTCACGTTTTTCTTGTGCTGCTGTTTTAGGTTCTTCTTCAACTTCTGTACCTTCATCAGGTTCTGTTGATGCATCTGTAGAACTTGTTGTTGTAGCCGCAGATTCTGCTGATGGGGCAACAGTAGTTTGAGAATTTGCAGATTCAAACGTTGTTTCATCAGAATCACCAGAATTGACATCATTTAAAAATTCCTGAGCCCATTGTAAATATTGGCTCGGAACTTCGACACCTTGTTGTTCATATTTAATTATTTCTGGGGCGGTCAATTTACGCCATTCGATTTGTCTTGGTGAAATTGCCTCTATTCTTGAAACGTCCATAGTACACCCTTATTTAGTTATATATGATATGACGGCAAAAATTTTAAAAACTTTAATTTCTAGCAACAAAAATAACAAAATGTAAACTCCCTCATCTGATTAAGGGATAACTTTTTGAAAAATTATGAATATAATAGGTTAAAAGAGGTAGCTTATGACTAATAAAGAAATAACAAAAAAACTTTATGAAGAAATGATGGAAAAAGCCATCGAAGTTTCAAAAAATGCATACTGCCCATATTCCAAATTCGCAGTTGGTGCTTGTATTCTAACCGATACAGGAAACATCTATACAGGGTGTAACTATGAAAATGGAAGCTTTGGAATGACAATTTGCGCAGAACGAAACGCCGTTGGTACAGCCATCGCAAACGGCGAAAAAAAGGTAAAAGCTGTTGCTATATACTCTCCAAACAAAGATAATTGTGCACCTTGCGGAGCATGTAGAGAAGTTTTACACGAATTTAGCATCAATGACGAAGAACTTGATGTAATTCTTAAAGATAAAGATAAAATTGTAGTCCATAAATTATCATACTTATTACCAGAGAGCTTTAATCTATAAATGTACATTTTTGAACTAATAGCACAATATCTTAAGCCGAAAAAATATACGGCAAAATACTCCTACGATCCTTTGAACGAAAATGAAGTTGATGAGGATTCAGAAAATTGTGAGCATTTATTTTTACCTCTTGATAGCTCAAATGAGCATTTTGCTTGTAAATATTGTGGATTAGTTGTACCAAAAGAACAATTGAAAAATAAAAACATCTTTGAAAATAAGTCTTTTTAATAATCAACAGTTCAATATAAAAAATCGACCTCCTTGTTTAACATAATTTCAGGGAGGTTTTTATGAGTAAAAATTTGGGTGAAATAATCAACAATATAATGAAAGAAAATGCCACAAAACAGGTAATGATAATAACTGACAATATGTATATAATCGGAACAGTTCACGACTATCACGATGATTGCAAGAATTGCCACGATTGCTTAATAGCACTTAAAAATGTTAAAATATCAAAAATTGAAGATCTAGGTCATTGCAAATTTAACGAATGCGAATGTAATTTTGAAGCATTCTTAGAATACAAATGGTTCAATGTATCCACCAATGCAATCGTTGGCTTTAGTATTTTAGGCTAAACGTAAAAAAGGGAAGCTCTGATTGAACTTCCCTTTGAGATTTATTAACTAAATCTTACACTTTTCTTTTACGAGCAGCTTCAGATTTGTGTTTTCTTTTTACGCTTGGCTTTTCGTATCTTTCACGTTTTTTAACTTCAGAAAGAATACCAGCTTTTTGGATTTTCTTTTTGAAACGTCTTAAAGCGCTTTCAATACTTTCGTTTTCGCCAACTTTAACTTCTGCCATTTATATTTTCACCACCTTTATAGCTTGTTTAAATTTGGATTACACCCAATTATAAAACAAACCAATTAAAAAAACAAGGGGGCAGACCATCCTTATCTGTGGAAATAGTCACAAATAAGCTTTTCTTGACGCGGAAGCAGATGTTTAATTCGATTAACTAATGATTTATTTTTCAAATCATCAAGTTGTTTATTCAATATAGCTTTTTCGATAAGAATTTTATTGTATAAATCTGAACAAACTTCGCTTTTATCAATATGTTCTTTTAATTTCGACAGCTGTATTTCTTTTTCACGTATAGAAGAAATAATTTCTCGTTTCACTTTAATTAAACCTCTTATATATCACATGTAAAGAATAAACTGTCTTGTCAAATTTTAAATCAACTTTTTAGGTGATTTCAAACTAAAGATTGAATAAATCATACTCATAACCGAGTTTTAAAGCTTCAATATTTTTAGGTATTAAGTTCTTACGATGCGCTGGAATCACGTTATTCAAAGCTTTTTCCAAAATTTCAAGAGAAAATAATCCACTAACTTTTGATAAAATTCCTAATGCAAGAATATTAGACATTTTTATATTTTCTAACTTTTCCTGCGCCATTTGGGTGATAGGAACAAATACATAATTTATATCATCCCTAGTTTTTTTCACATTTGCCAAAGATGAATTTACAATAATTGAACCACCTTTTCTCACCCAAGAAGTAAATTTATCAAAAGATGCTTGGTTAAGAACAATGATATAGTCAGCTTTGGATTTTTGTACAGCACTAACTTCATCATCAGACATTACAACAGTACAATTAACAGTACCGCCGCGCATTTCTGCACCATAAGAAGGATACCAAGTAACTTTCTTATCATCAATCATAAATGCATTAGCTAACACTTCACCTGCAAGCAATACACCCTGTCCGCCAAATCCTGCAATTATAAAATCTTTTTCCATCTAAATAATCCTTACTTAATATCCGCCGTAACGTCTTTATAAACACCAGGTTTAAACGTTTGCATCATTTCATCTCTAACTCTATCATGTGCCTGAGCAGGGGACATTCTCCAGTTAGTTGGACAACCTGCCAATATCTCAACAAACCCCAATCCTAAACCTTGCAATTGAACCTCAAAAGCTTTTTTGATAGCTTGTTTAGCTTTTCTAATATTTGGGACAGAGTCCAATGAAACTCTTGCACTATAAGCTACACCATCGCACAAAGCCATATGCTCTGCCATTTTTATTGGGTAACCATAATATTCAGGATTACGACCAGTAGGAGAAGTTGTAGTAACTTGTCCCATCATAGTTGTTGGTCCTAATTGTCCACCTGTCATACCAAAAGTTGTGTTATTGATACATATTGAAGAAATTTTTTCACCTCTCAAACCTGCATGCATACTTTCTGCCCAGCCAATAGAAGCAAAATCGCCATCCCCTTGATACGTAAAAACAAACTTATCAGGTTTTGCACGTTTAATCCCTGTTGCAACAGCCATAGCTCTACCGTGAGGAGATTCTAGAGCGTCAATATTAAGAAAATCATAAATTGTAACAGAACAACCAATCGCAGCTGCCACAATAGCATTTTCCCTAATTCCTAATTCATCTATTACTTCAGCAACAAGCCTTACTGCAACTCCATGGTCACAACCTGGACAGAAGGTATATTTTACATTTTTCTTAAATGAATCTGCAATTTTAAAAACTTGAGTTGTCATTATAATAAACCCTCCACTTGAGCTGCAATATCTTCTGGGTCAGGCGGAGCACCAACACCTTTATGAACAAGCTCTACAGGAACCAAACCATTTACTGCTAGTTTCACATCATCAATCATTTGTCCCATATTAACTTCTACAGACACAAACATTTTTACACGTTTTGCCAATTCTGCTAATCTCTTACTTGGGAATGGGAATAACGTAATTGGTCGGAAAGTTCCAACTTTCAAACCTTTAGCCCTTAATAATTTTGCTGCAGTATTTACATTACGGGAAGTCGAACCAAAACTTACAAGTACAACATCAGCATCATCAGTATCATTTTCTTCCCAAAGAGTTTCGTTTTCCTCAATAGCTTTATATTTTTCAAATAGCTTTTCTAAAAACTCACATCTGTCTTCTGCCAAAGGCCCATAAGATCTAATAATTCTAGGTTCTCTACCTTTAGCTCCAGACAATGCCCAATCAGAATTTTCAATTTCTGAATATGGATAAGGCTTAAATTCAACAGGTTCCATCATTTGTCCTAACAAACCATCAGCCAATAAAATAGTTGGGTTTTTGTACTTATGAGCTAAGTAGAAAGCTTTATACGTTAAATCTGCACATTCTTGAACAGTTGAAGGTGCAAGAACTATTGTTCTATAGTCCCCATTTCCGCCACCTTTGGTAGATTGATAATAATCACCTTGAGATGGGTAAATATTACCTAAACCAGGACCACCTCTCATAACACTAACCAAAACTACAGGTAATTCATCTGTACAAGCATACGAAATACCTTCCTGCATAAGAGATACTGCGCAAGAAGATGAAGATGTCATGGCTTTTGCGCCTGTTGAACAAGCACCGATAACCATATTTATCGCAGCTAATTCACTTTCAGCAGAAACATACGCTCTTCCTAGTTCTTGCATTTTTCCACTTAAATATTCACCAATTTCAGATTGAGGAGTAATTGGGTAACCGAAATAACATTCACAACCTGCCAATACAGCAGCCTGAGCAATCGCATAATTACCCTTCATTAAAACTTTTTTACCGGTTAAACATTCAACTACCATAATTAACCTCTATAAACTTCTGTAATAGCTAAATCTGGACATCTTGTCGCACACATTGCACATCCTAAACACTCATTATTTGGATCACAGAATTCAACAACTCGATTACCTAAATTATTAGTTTTTTCACTAACCCTGATCAACTTTTTAGGGCACTCTTTTACACACAAATAACAAGCTTTACACCTGTTTTCATTAATTACAATGTGACTCATTATATCCCTCGTCTTAATATTCCCTCACCTAAATAATACTCCAAAAAAATTTATTCTTGTAGAAATCTTAACATTTGTAATAAAAAAAAGAAATTAAATTTACTAAAATCTATATGCTTGGTAAAATTATTGTGTAGGGATATATTTTTAAGGATAGAAGAATGGCTCAAGAATTAGAACAAATTGTTGAATTGTTAAGGGAGATGACTAGAGCTAACAACAATAATACCGAGAGTTTTGACAAATTGTTAGCTAGTATAAATAGTAAGTTAGAGTTGATGGATAAAAATGCCGCAACTGCTGATTTGATTAGAGCATACTTAGGCGAATTGGCAAAAGCCACTGACGATAAGTATTCTAAAACAATGGACAGACTTACTGACATTGAAAAAGCGTTAAAAGCAATCTTTAACGACCAAGAAGAGCATGTTCATAACAAAGATTTTAATGAACTTTTTGAAGTTTTTACAACTAACTTAAATGGATTCTACTCAGAAGCAAGACAACAAAAGGCATTGATTGCAGGTATTGAAACTCGTCTTGCTGACATTTCTAATGACAAATCCGATAAAGAAGACATCCTTCGCACAATCACATTACTAAGAAACGATTTTGAAAACCTAAACCATGGTTACAAAAGTACTATTGACAGCGTAAATTCTGACCTTAAATCAATCCTTACAAACCTAATCAAATTAGACCAATCTGCTGTCAACACTCAAATAAAAGAACAAGTAGAAATTATGTACAAAGCGGTAAGCGATATTGTTAACTACTTGAATTCTATCGACAAAAGAGATGCGAACTTAGAACAATTACTAGCAAATGTAGCTACGAATGAAAATCTAAAAATTACACAATCTGTAATTGATTCAATCATTAAGAAATCAGAAGAAATTTCTGAAAAAATTGTCACTCTTGCAAACAAAACAGATATTGAAGAACTTCAAGCTGCCGCTAGTTATATGAACAAAAAACTAGATGAAGCAGCTACTAAAGAACATTTTACAGAATTAGCTAACAAAGCTGAATCTCTAACAACTTCAACTGATGAAATTAAACAAACTCTAGCTAAAGTATCAAAAGATATTGATACCATTCCTGATACTTCTGACCTTGAAAATTCCCTACAAAATCTATTCAAAAAGTTAGAAAGTATTTCAAAAGATATAGAAAAAGCTAGTAGTAAAAAAAGTATAACTACGCTTGATACAAAGCTAACAAACCTTACAGAAGACCTTTTCACAATCAAAAACATTGTTGGAGATCTTAATGAAGTTGTAACCCTAAAAGTTTTAACATCTATCAACGACCTATCTTTTGAAAAAGAATGCTACGAGATAAAAGATCACGTATCAAAAATGTTAGCAATTCTTCCTCAAAAAGAAGATATAGATAGACTTTTAGAAAATAACGAACTTTCTAAACAAGCTGTTGAAGATTTAATCAAGAAAACGGATATTCTTGCAGATAGACTTGATACTCTGCCAACACATGATGATATGGCAGCTCTTAACAGCAATCAACTTAGCTTGGTCGAAAACCTTCAAGCTGTAGCAAACAAAGATGACATAGAAAATCTTTCCGCAAAAGCTGATGAAATCGAAGAAATGATAGACAAACTTAATTTTGATAATGAGTTTGGAAACATCTATGACAAAACTGCGTCAATTGAGAATTGGTTAATTTCTTCAAAAGTAAAAGAAAACACTGAAGAAATCGCTTCAAAAATTGGCGATAAAGCTGAACAAAAAGACATTTTAGCAATTTTACAAACCGTAGAAAATATCGTTAACGAAATTGACGAATTGTCTAAAAATGTTGATGTAAAAAAAGTCAACAGAACAGTTGCTGAAGTTTACCAAATGATTGAAGAGTTGAAAAACGACTTCATTAACACAACTGAAATGCATAACGATTCAGTAATCGTCAACCTTTCTGAGTTACAAAAATCTATTCAAAACATCGTAACTGGAGATGAATTTGATGATTTTGTAGAAGACCTAAAAGCCTTTGTTGTGAATACCGTAAGCGATACTGAAGATTACAAACAAAAATTCTCAGATATTAAAGAACTTCAAGAAAAGATCTTGGAAAAACTAGACGAAATCAACACATCTTCAATCGAAGAAGCTATAAATCGCTCTGCATTAAACATTGAAGAAAAACTTGATTCTATCTCAGATTATTTAACAAATGTCAACAAAACCAACGCTGAAGACATTAAAAATTCAATAGCAGAAATCAAAGAAATTCTTGAAAATAAAAAATCTAACTTCAAAGATTTTGAAAAAGAAAATCTTGAAACTGTTCGAACTATTGAAAATTACTTAAAAGAAATAAAAGTGATTCTTGATACATCTGACAAGGACCTAAGCGAAGATGTTAAAGCGAAACTTGAAGAAATTGAAGCAAGCCTAAAATCTTATCAAAATTCAAACGAAAATGCGATTACTGCTGTAATCGAAAAATTAAGTGAATACCAAGCTAAAATAGATATTCAAGAACCTGCACCTCAAGTTGATTTAACTCCAACAATGTCTGAAATTGCAGATATTAAAGAAAAAATTGTTGCCTTGGGTGAATCATTCAACTCTATCAATTTTGAAAACAAAGAAGAGGCTGATAACTCAGCGTTTGTATCTGAAATTCTTAACGAACTTGGTGCAAATTTAGAAGAACTTGCAGGAAATATTGATGAAAAACTTCAACACGGATTTGCTTATAATGCAGAACTTGTTGAAGAAAAAACTGCAGTTGTAATTGATTTTATCAACGAATTAAGAGAAAACACCTCTAATGATTCAGAATTATATGAAAAATTATCAAGTGCAAACACTCAACTTGATGATTACAAACAAGAACTTGAGTTTATCACAACAGATATTACAAACTCTTTAGGCGCTCAAACAGAACACTTGTTACAAGAACTTGAGCCAATTAAAGAAATGCTTTCTCAATTATCACAAAATCCTGATATTGAAAAAGAAAATGTAAAAGAAAACTTATCGGAACTTCATGATTCAGTCTTAGATGACCTTGCAGAATGCACTAAGTATTCAAAAAGTACATACGATAAGCTAGAAGAATCCTATGAAAAAATCACACGAGATTTAACCGATACTGAAAACAACTTAAAAGATTTCATCTTGAGTGACATAGATTCAGTTATCATAAAAATCGACAACCTAAGAGAAGACCTTGAAGAAACTCTTAACAGAATAGCTCCTCCAGAAGCTGATCATATGGCTGAATTCAAGAAATTTGTAGACCAAATTTCTAAATTCAAAGGGGATCCACAAGAAGTAATAAAAGAAGCAACCAAAGAAATTGCAACTTCCGTATGTGAAACACTAAACCAACATCACGAAGATTTAAAATCTATGCTTGCAGTTTCTATAAATAATGAAGAAATTATTGCAGCAATTGAAGAACTTAAAGCTTGCTTCTACGCAAAACTTGGCGATTTGAGCGCAATCAAACACGCTAATGAGGATGCAGATTTTGAAGGACTAGATGATTTCGGTTCAAACCAATACGAAAAAGCTTTTGAAGCTGATAAAAATGCAGAAATCATTGAAGAATTAAAGGGCGACTTCGAAAAATTCTCAACATTAGTAAAAGAATTATCTGAAGAAAATACTGAAATTAATGAAGTATTAGAAGCTATTAAAGGAAAAATGGAAACTATAACTATTGCAAAAGTTTCAGATATTGCAGAAGATATAGACTCCCTTGATGCTTCAGATTCAGACTACGATGCTGATGCAAAATCTGATAAAGACGAAGAAGTTATTGTTGGGGTTGGCAATTTCAATTTCGTAAAAGCTCTTGAGCTAATGAAATTAGATGTCAAAACTTTACAAGAAAAAGTTGCAAAAATCTTCCCTAAAGAAGAACAAAAAGAAACCTCTACAAAACTTGCATCTATACCAACAATTCAAGTTAGTGGAAGTAATAATGAAGAAAACACAAAACTTCTAACTGACTTAAACGAAAAAGTAGAACTTCTAACCCAAACAATCAATCCAAAAGAGTGGTTAGAAGAAATTAAAACATACATTGCTGGAGATGAAATTCACTCAATACTTAATGAAATCAATAGCAAAATTGATATTTTAACACTAAGCGACAATTCTGACATTTTGGTAGAAATCAGAAATGTTGTTGCTCAATTAAATGCAGAAGAAGCTTCAGTAACATCAGATCCTGAAATCCAATCAATGCTTGCTCTTATCAACGACAAAATTGATATTCTTGCAACAAATGATGATTACGAATTAATTGAAGAAGTTAGAGATGCAATCGATAGAATTGATATTGGTGAAGAAACTGGCAAACTTCTGAATGTAATCAGTGACAAAATTGATATTATTGCAGCTAGTGATAATACTGAAGACATCTTAGACATCAAAGAATCTTTAGAAAGCCTTGAAGATTTCAAAACTTCATTAACTACAATTGAAGACGTTAAGACTTCATTAAGTTCTATCGAAGATGTTAAAACTTCTATTTCTTCAATTGAAGAACAATTTGAGTCAGTAAAACATCTATCTGAATCTGACGCAAAAATAACTTCAATGTTAGAAAATTTAAGCAGCAAAATTGATAACATTTCTATAGGTGGCGATTCTCAAAAAGAATTTGAAGATGTTAAAGCCTTAATTATGGCGCAAACAGATTTTATCGATAATTTAGAAAAAAATGGTAAAACTGAAGCTGTAAAAAAATGCTTAGAAAAATTAACTCTTGAAGTTAACAACCTAGTTACAGGGGATAATACTAAACAAATTCAAAAATCTATAAAAGAGATGAAAGAATCAATTATGGCGGCAATTGTAACCATATTTGAACAAGTTTCATTTATAGAAGAATCAGAAGATATTAAAGATTTTGTTGAATAAAAAACCGACGAAATCAATCAAAACTTAGCAACAGTAACAAGTCAATTAAAACAAATCACAAGTACTGAAGATGACTCAGATTATGTATATTCTATGCAAGACATAGAGTCTGATTTGGCAAAATTAAGACTTGCGCTAAGCAATCTTCAAGAAGCTGAAGACGAAAATAAAACTCAACAATTAACTTCAATCCTTGAAAACATAAACACAATTGGAGCATCAGTTGCTGATATTCAATACTCAATAACAAAAGATGACGAACTTAAAGCTAAATTTGAAAGAGTAACATCTGACATTAACAGTTTAAGCATACTTACAAACCAATTAATTATCTCATCTGGCGAAACTTACAATGCACTTAACTCAAGCTTTGAAGGTTTTGGCAAATTGATTACAGACAAATTGGCAACAAAAGTTGATAGAGTAACTAAATTACTAGAAACCTCACACGCTTCAGACAAAGTGATGAGACAAGCCCTTATTTATATGGGAGAATGGATTGATTCAGCTAGTGAAAGTATGAATAAAATATCTACAAACTCAGAAGAAATCGTTGATATTAAATCTGCAATCAATAGTTTGAAAAAAGAAGTTCCAGAACAAACAGATATTCTAAGCTCTATCGAAGAAAAATTCGATGAACAACAAGAACGCCTAGCATATTTTGAAAAACAAATTGCTAAACTTGGAGGACTAGAAGATAAATTTGAAGCTCAGCAAGAACGAATTGATAGATTAGAAATGTCATTAGAAAAAATATTGTCAGCTGTTGAAGATATTGATGATTCTAAAGTAACAAGAAAAATTGATAAAATTGACAAACAATTGGCAAAATTAAGTACAAATATCGAAAAACTAGCATCATATGTTGACTAATAATTTAATAAAAGAATTAAATAAATCACTAAACAGAACAAACGTATTATCAGAAATTGAAGAAAGATACGTCTATTCTGTTGATGCATCGAATGACCCACATATCAAAACACAGTTACCCGATGCGGTAGTATTTGTTGAAACAATTGAACAAGTACAAGAGGTTGTCCGTATTGCAAACAAACATATGACTCCAATCATTTGTAGAGGTGCAGGAACAAACACCGTAGGAGCCTGTGTTCCAACTCACGGCGGAATAATATTAAACTTTTCTAAAATGAATAAAATTTTGGAAATTAATGCTGAAAATATGACCGCTAGAGTTCAACCTGGCGTAATCGTTGGAGATTTTCAAAGAGAAGTCGAAAAATTAGGACTTTATTATCCGCCTGATCCATCAAATTTAAAAGTTTCAACAATTGGAGGAAGTATTGCACAAAATTCAGCAGGTGCAAGATGTTTCAAATATGGTTCTACAAAAGATTACGTCATCGATATGCTTGTAGTTATGGCAGATGGTAAACTTATTAGAACTGGTTCTAATACTATAAAAAATGCGACTGGATACAATCTTGGCAGCTTGTTTATCGGCTCTGAAGGAACGCTTGGCATTGTAGTTGAAGCAACAATAAAACTTATAACAAAGCCACAGATGTCACAAGTTATAATGGCTTATTTTGACAAAGTTGAGGATTCAATTTCTACAGTTAACAAGATTATAGAAAAACAAATTTGTCCGACTACAATAGATTTTATGGATAAAAATGCACTCCTAACAGTTGAAAAATTTTATCCTACAGGTTTGCAATGCAACAAAGAATGCGCATTGATTATTGAAATTGATGGATTTGCATCAGTTATCGATGAGCAAAGACAAACTATATGCTCAATATTAAGAGAAAATTGTGCTTCTAGCATTCAGTATTCTAGAAACAAAGAAGAAGCTGATAACATTTGGTCTGCAAGACGTTCATCTATGGCTGCCTGCACAAAACTAAAACCTAACGTTACAACAGATGATGTCATTGTACCTAGAGAAAATTTAGCAAAATTAGTAACAGGGATACAAGAAATTTGTTCACGTCATAAACTTGATATTTGTATGGTTGGACACGTTGGAGATGGCAGCGTACATCCTCAAATCCCTATTGATTACAATGATGATGACGAATATAGAAGATATAAAATTGCCAAATCTGAAATTTATCAATTAACAATAAAACTTGGCGGAACTTTATCAGGAGAACACGGAATTGGACTTGAGAAAAAGGCTCATATCTCAAAAGTAGTGGAAAGCGGCGCTCTAGATTATATGCGTCAGATAAAAAAAATCTTTGACCCAAACAACATCCTAAATCCATATAAAATATTCTAATATTGTCTTAGACTTCCAGATTTTGCAGTTCTTGAAGTGTTATAATATTTACCACCATAAGCTGCTCTTTGTTGTGGTGTCATTTGTTTTAAGATTTTACGACCCCTGTCATTCTGAACGTGTGAAACACGTGAAGAATCCTTTGCAAGATTTGTTAGAGATCCTTCGGTGCGGCTCGCATTAAACAGATGAGCTTTCGCTCTCATCCTCTGCTCGCCTTCCTCAGGATGACTGATACATTTACCCCCGTCATTCTGAGCGGAGCGAAGAATCTCATTATTTGATGTGATTACTACACCACTATGAGGCTCGTTATGACATTTATTATTTTAATTTTATCATAGTGCACTTAATACGCTCTCTCACCAGTAAATTTTTATTAAAGCATATCCCTAAGGGTTGAAAACACATTACCCTTGTGATACTCTAGACTTGCTAAAATATAAAGAAAGAAGGCGATAATATGTCAGAAGTTAGAGTAAGAATTGCACCATCTCCAAGTGGCAACCTTCACGTTGGTACTGCGAGAACTGCTTTATTCAATTATTTATTTGCTAAAAAAAATAACGGTAAATTCGTTCTAAGAATTGAAGATACAGATGCTGAAAGAACTAGCCAAGAATATGTTGATAACATTTTTGACTCTCTTAAAGCTCTTGGACTTAACTGGGATGAAGGTCCAGATGTTGGCGGAAACTACGGCCCTTATACTCAATCTGAAAGATTCGATATTTATCCTAAATATATCCAAGAATTACTAGATAAAGGCTTCGCTTATGAATGCTTCTGCACTCCAGAAGAACTTGAAGCTGAAAAAGAAGAAGCTACAGCTAATAAAAAAGCTTACGTTTATTCTAAAAAATGCGAAAACTTAACAGAAGAAGAAAAAGCTAAATTAAGAGCAGAAGGCAGAAAACCTGCGATTAGATTCAATATTGCAAAAGCTCAAAAAGCTTTTCACGATTCTTCTATCCTAAAATTTGACGACCTTGTAAAAGGTGAATTACAAATGGATACAGACCTTATCGGTGACTTTGTAATTATGAAATCTAACGGCGCACCAACTTACAACTACGCAGTTGTAATCGATGATGCTCTTATGAAAATCACACACGTTATTCGTGGTGAAGACCATATTTCAAATACTTACAAACAAATTCTAATCTTTGAAGCTCTTGGCTTTGATGTTCCAAGATTTGGTCACTTAGGTATGATTTTGGCTCCTGATAGAAGTAAACTTTCTAAACGTCACGGTGCTACAGCTGTTTCAGATTTCGTTGAACAAGGCTACTTAACAGAAGCGCTAGTAAACTTTGTAGCTCTTCTTGGTTGGGCTCCATCTGACGGAGAAGAAGTTAAACCTGTTGAAGCTATCGCTGCAGACTTTAGAATTGGCGAAATTTCTTCATCTAACTCTATCTTTGAATACGACAAACTAAAATGGATGAACAGCCATTACATCAAAATGTTACCTATGGACACATTGAAAGAAATGTTGAAACCATATTTAACACAATATGATTTAACAGAGCTAACAGATGAACAATTCACAAAAATGGTTGAAATCACAAGAGAACCATTAACATTGTTATCTGATATAACTGATGCTGTTCCTTACTTCTTCGGTCAAGATGTAGCAATCGACCCTGAAGTTCAAGCTAAAGTTTTAGACCTTGAAGATTCTCAAAAAGTATTGAACGATTTTGTTGAAAAAGCTCAAACTTGGGATTGGACAGAAGAAAACCTACACAACAAACTTGAAGAATTCCGTGGAACTTGGAAAGAACAAGGCATAAAACCAAAAGCTACTATGTGGGCTATTAGAGCAGCTGTTTCTGGTAGAACTCGCGGAGCTGATATGATTGGTTTATTAGAAGTTCTTGGCAAAGAAAGAACTATCCACAGAGCAAAAAGAAGTTGCAAAGTTAGCAGATAATTTTATCGATTAAGAACAAAAAAGACCTGATAAATTCAGGTCTTTTTTATTTGTAAACAAATGTAACAATAACCTCTAAAATCCTAAAGTTTAAAAAATTTATGCCGACATATTAGGTAACAAGTTACGAATAAAACAAACGAAAGAGGTCTAGATATGGAATTTACATTATTTGAACACAAAGAGAATGAGTTAAACGAAATCAACTCTTACATGATTCTTTCAAGAAGCGAAGCAGTTGCAGAAGCTGATTTGCAAAATGTTATCCAAATCATTGATGAATCAGGTATTGAAGTTAATTGTACTTACAACAAATTTGTTGAAATATTCGATCAGGAGGGCTTGGCAGGCTTTATTATTTAAAACTAAATAGCTTTAAGTATGAAAAAAGACGAGGTTTATCCCTCGTCTTTTTGTTTATGTTAATATAAGTTTATGGCAGATTTTAAACATTACACAGTTATGAAAAACGAAGCCGTTGATGCTCTAGAATGCAAAGACGGACTTATTTATGTCGATTGCACATTAGGCGGTGGAGGACACAGCGAACTCATCCTAAAAAGAATTTCACCTAATGGGAAATTGATTTCTTTTGACATAGACCAAGACGCGATTGATGCAGCTTCTGAAAGATTGAAAGAATATAAAAATCTTACTATCGTCAAAAGTTCATACACAAACATCAAACAAGTTTTAAAAGATTTAGGAATCGAAAAAATCACAGGCGGTATTCTTTTTGATTTAGGCGCATCATACCATCAATTAACAAAACAGGAACGCGGATTTTCATTTTCTAAAGAAGCACCTTTGGATATGAGATTCAATATGGATTCAGATTTTTCAGCATACGATGTTGTAAATACATACAGCGAAAATGATTTGGTGAGAATTTTTTCTGAATACGGAGAAGAAAGATTTTCTAAAAGAATTGCAAAAGCTATAGTTGAAAAAAGACGTATAAAACCAATTAAAACAACAACCGAATTAGCAGAAATTATTGTCAATTCAACACCAAAGATAAAATCATCTATACACCCTGCTACAAGGGTGTTTCAGGCTATCAGAATTGAAGTGAATTCTGAGTTACAAAATGTTAAAAACACATTGAACGATGTATTGGAATTATTAGAATTTGGTGCTATAATTAGTGTAATAAGTTTTCATTCGCTTGAAGACAGAGTAGTCAAACAGGTTTTTAAATACCACTCAACAAAATGCCACTGCGATAAGACCCAAATGATTTGTAATTGTCCGCCTCCGGCACTTGAGTTGATTAATAAAAAACCAATTATGGCAACAGAAGAAGAATTGAATGAAAACCCACCTTCTAGAAGTGCAAAACTAAGAATCGCGCGCTACATAAGAAGGTAAACCGAGTAGTAGAGTTTATTGGCAGGTAGTTTAGGGAATGAATTTAAATTCATCAAGAGTAAGAATAGAAGAGCGTGAACTACTTTACAAACAAAGCAGTTATACAACCACTCCAATAAAAGAAAATGCTGTTATTGAAGGTTCTTTCTATCAAGAAAAACCAATGACAGTTAGAGAAATGGTAACTCGCAGAATCAACAAATCTCTATGCTTCTGTCTTGTTATTGCAATTTGCATTACTTTTGTTAGCTACTACATCGCTATGAACTATGAGGCAAAACTTAACAGTCTTGATAACGAGATTGTTAGACTTAATGCTGAAAACCAAGATTTACAAGCTGAATTAGACAGATACAAATCGTTTAATAACGTAGATAATAAAATTGGCGCTTTTAATCTATTACAAAAAGCAGATAAAGTTATTGAAGTGACAGCTCTTAATGCTGCAAATAAAGAAGTTGAAGATACAGCAAGAACTGCTTCTAATAACTTTGATTGGGCTATAGGTTATTAATTCTTTTAAATTGCCAAACATACTCCTCTAACGAAAGTTAGAGATATTTTGCATTAGTATTGTTAAGAAATATCTCATACTTTAGTATGAATTTTATAAAATAATTAAAGTTTTGAAAATTTATGCCGTCATACATATAGAAGGCATGTTTTTTAAAAGGAAAAATTATGGATAAAGAAGAGAAAAAACAAGTAGGTGTCTCACTTTTCGGACAATCTGAATTTTTGGTAGGAGATGATCCGTTAGAGGAAATGTTTGCCCTAAACTTAGGTGATTTTATATCTGAAACATTGATTTCAGAAGATTTAGCTAAGAAAATTAGTGTAAAAGCAAACAAAAAAGAACGTCTTCAAAATCAATTAAAGGAATTGACAGACATTTACTCTTCAAAAAATACATTATGCGTCTTAAACTTTACTTCAGGTGAAGAACAGGCTATCTATACATCTATCGCAAAATCTATTGTACAAATGCTAGAGGTAGAAGATTGCAAAATTCACCTAATAAAAGATGATAAAATTGTTCCAGTTGGACTATCTTCAGATAGCGAAAGCTGGAACGACATAACCATCAATGACTTGCTATATCAAGAAGTAATCGAAAAAGATCCATACACATACATTCCAATGAGAAGTTCTACAATGCCTGTTGGTATGATTGAAATCAAAAGTGAAGAAAAACTTGAAGAAGATTTCTCAGAACTTGTAATGAATATTGCAAACTTACTTGGAACAACAATAACATTACAAAACGAAGTTGAAAATACTAACAAGTTAATTGAAACTCCTGAAACTTCAGAAGTTGAATTAAAACAAGCAAGAGCAGAACTAACAGCATTAATCGGTGACTTATGTGATTATCAACAAAACTTTGTAGAAGCATTAGCAAATGCGGTTGACAGAAAGGGTCAATACACAGTTTCACATTCTAGAAATACTGCAAAACTTGCTCGAAGCATCTGTAAACAATTAGGCCTAAACGAAAAAACAACCGACCTAATCTACTATGCTGGCTTATTGCAAAACATTGGTAAAATCACTCTTCCTGAAAAGATTTTCGCAACAAACGGAAAACTTTCTCCTGAAGAATTACAAAAAATCAAAAACCACACAAATGTTGGGGTTAACTTACTTATGAATATTAACTTCTTATCAGAAGTTGTACCATACATTACATATCAAACAGAAAGAGTTGATGGTTCAGGTGGACCAGAAGGATTGAAAGGTCAGTCAATTCCATTCGGTTCAAGAATTATCGCTGTAGCTGATGCCTTTTGTGCAATGACTTCTGATAGACCATACAGAAAAGCTATGGAAAATGCAAAAGCATTAGAAATTATCTCATCTGAAATCGATACAAAATGGGATAAAGATGTAGTTAACGCATTACACCAAGTAATCAAATAATAATTTAATTCCATATATAAAAGATCCGGCTGAGCATCTGCTCAGCCGGTTTAGATTTATATACTTATTTTGTTTCTATGAACTCAACATTTGGTGAATATTCAGATTTTGAATCTGACAAATTCAATTTACTAACGATACTTGCACGTTTTTTGCGGAACAACATATCTACAAATGCTTCAATTCTTGTTACAAAACCCGCTTCTCCAGTTTGTTCATCGATTGTTAAATTTAATAATGGTTTATTAAATTGTTTAGCACGACGAGTAATACGTTCAACCATCAATGAATCAGGTCCACAACCAAATGCGGTAATTGTTATAACACCATCAACTTTTGAATCTTTTAAATAATGACCTGCTGTTCCTGTCATTTCATCTTCATTTGCCCAGTATTTTTCGTTTCCTAAACTTGAAATACCTTCATCCAATTGTTCATCGGATAATTGCAATGATGTATAAACTTGAACATCCATTTTTTCAAGCTTATCAATAACCTTCATACAAACACGCTCGTCATAAATATTATATCCGTGACCTACTAACGCGATTGAAATAGGATATTCTTTAGATTTATTTCCAATAACAACTTTACCTTGCAACGCATAACTCAAAGCTTTTGAATATGGCATACCTGATTTTGACATAACGTGGAAATTGTTATAACATCTCCAACCAGCTTTTGAGGCTTTTTTAATTAAATTCATATCAGTAATACCAAAAGGTTTTACGCATTCAGCTAAAAATTCATACAAACCTTGATTCTTTTCAGATTTATCAAGAGTTGCTTCAATCATTGTGAAAGGTTGTTTAATAACGTTTCTAACTAAATCAGGCAAACCTCTAATTTTTGAACAATTATAGATTTTATGATCAATTGACTGTAAAGATGGAACAAAAATTTTATCCACACCTTTATTTAATAAGTTCAAAATATGACCAATATAAACTTTTATTGGCAAACAAGTTTCAGTAACAACTAACGCTGCACCTTCTGACATTGTCTGTTTTGTAGTAACATCTGACAATATAATTTTTATTCCAAGATCTGTAAAAAATCCATAATAGAACGGGTAATTGTTATAAAACGACATCGCTCTAGGAATACCAATAACTTTTTCTTCACTCATATTTTGTGTCATGTCATTCATCCCTAATTGTAAATTCTATATATATAATAGCCTAAAAAAATATTTTTTGATAGGCAATATGATTTTATTTTACATTTTGAATAAATAAGAAGAATTTGTTCAACAATAATGGAATATATTTTGCATCCAAAGAGCTAAAATCAAAAACGAATTCATTTATTCCAGCATTGTATAATTCTTCAATATTCGAAAAATCATCCATTATAGAATCTTCAAATAAATGCATTCTGCAAAAACCATCACAAACAAACGGAAGCATTTTCTTTAAAGATGGATCTTTTAGTGCATATTGCCCATTATAGCAAGGTGCCGCACAAGATAATCTTGAAACAATCGCACTGTCATTATTTAGCGGACATAAACCCATTGACGAAACTCTTATATTACCTGCTATAGTGTATTTCTTATTCGGAATATCATTTTTTACTTTTTTCAAGGTTTTTAGGGTAGAGGCATAATCTTTAAATGACGTAAAATCAATTGTATCAATATTAGCCAAACCATTCAGACATTTTATTGACATACTATTTAAAAGATTTATACCTTGACCTATTTCAAATGGAATATGATTAATTTCAGGATCATTAATAAACGCCCAAAAATAACCAATATTATTGATAATCAACGAATCAGGTTTCGGATTAGCCAACAACAAGTTCTTTTCATATTCGTACACCCTGTCAAAATCTCGCTCAATCAATATACTAGGAGTAGATAATTGAAATTTTATTCCATATTTATGACAGAATTTTTTAACTTTAGTAATAACTTCAGAAAAACTACTAGTTGCCAAATCACAAGTCGAAACAATTTCCCCATATTCTATTGAATATATAGGACTAAAACCTAATTTTTTAATATACTTTTCCAACTCTTTAATTTGAGCTAAAGAAGTTAAACGTAAATTTATACGATATTTGTAATCAGGATTACCTGCTTGTGGAGAAACTTTTTCAATGTCGTTTACCCCCCAATCAAATCGCGAAATATTACGACTAAACTTAAAATCTTTACCTTCTGCACTAACCATATCCCCTGAAAAATGGTTAGTCATATAAAAACTTTTTCTTACGTGTTTAAACGGTAATTTTTGTTTCTTAAACAACTTTGGCTTATCTAAAATATTTTCAATAAGTTCAATACCTTCTAAAATATCATCAGAAGTTTGGAATTTACCTTTAATAACCACACTATCAATCGCCTTCAATTTAATAATATCTTCCGCACACCAAGGTAAATTATCCGAATCAATTGCTAGAGGAAGCTTTGTAAATTTTTTAATTTTTGCAATATTTTTTAAATAAATTTCTTCTGTTATGATAATCCCATTAACTTTGTGGAAACTATTTATAAAATCAATTCCTGAAAGATTATGAATATCAAAATAAGAATCTACAATCACTCTAAAAGGTAGCTTAAAAACCTTAATAGCCTCTAATATTGCAAAACTATTTATAAAAATTCCATCAATCTCAGAAGTTTTCAAATACTTCAAAAACTTTTTAATTTCTGCTAAATCTTCCTCAATAATATCGTGTTTAAAATTGACAAAAATTCTAGAATCTGAGTCTTTTGCAGCTTTCACAAACTCAGAAATATACTCAAAGTTCCCATCCAAGAACTTTGTATAATAGACATAATAATCTCTACAGCGAGTTAATTTTGAAAACCTTAGGATGTCTTCTGGTTTCTTGACCGGTGAAATGATTCTTATCTCTTTCATAGAAGAATTATAACATAATTAATTAAGCCTGAAAACGTTTTATTAAATTTGTTTCATTATTATCATTCTTAGGAAGTTCAAACTTTTTAGTCTCAACTTTTTGAGAATAATCAGCATAATGCCTATAATCTTCTAATTCTTTCAACGCTAACATATCAGCAACGCGTGAAGCTTTCTTTTGAGCTTTTGTTGTAAGAATATCAATTACAATAATTGGTAGCATACAGAACACAAAAGGAGCTAAGGTTTTTGTTGTAATTTTCACTAAAGACATTTTTGAAAAATTAGGATCAGAAAACATCTTTGCCATCATTGAATAAGAAACACCCATTGCAGCCAAAGAACCAACGGTTGATGCTCCCTGCATAACCAATTGCCCCATTGCTTCAACACTTTCTGAATAATTTTGAGACTTTTCATCTACCTTGTTGAAAGTCTTGAATACATTTTTTTGTAAATTCTTAGCTTGTTGCAATTGCTCTTCTGACAACTCAATTTGATCCAAAACTTTATGACGTTTTAACTGTTCTGCCCCATTTGTTTTTACATAATTTTGGTATTCTTTATTATCTTTAACTAATTGGACAAAGAATTTGAACACATTTGGTTTCTTAGCTTTTTCAGGAGCTTTAACATCTGACATTTTTTCAGATTCTTTTTCGTCAACGTAAACAAGTTCTGCAGGATTATTTAACATTTCTTGTTTTGTTTTATATCTAGCAATTCTAGAAGCTTGTTTTTGGATTTTTGCAGCATAAATACCTAAAGTTAACGGAATTGTTAAACCTACCGCCCAAGGAACAATTTTTGCAGCAATTCCACCACTAATTTTTAAACCCTTCATCAATTTATTAGAAACCCAACCTACCAAACCTCCAGTACCAAGAGCCAAAGTACATATAGTATTAGTTGCCATTTCTGCATTTTCTGCATAATCTTGAGAAGCTATATCAATTTTTCTAACCATATTAGCTAGAATCTGTTGATCACGCTTTGCATCTTTTATTTGTTTTTCAGTTAAATCATTAGCAAATTTTGATTCATCTTCTTTTAATTTTGCATCAAAATCAGCTTTTGCTTTTTGGTATTCATCTGAACCCTTATAAAGTTTTTTTAGGGTTCTAAATGATTCAGCAGGATTAAAATTCAATCCTTTATTCTTTTCTAAACGTTTTTTCTCTTTATCTTCTAGAACTACATCTTTTGCAAGTTCATCAACTTTTTTCTGTTGCTCTGGAGTAAGTACCGCAAATATGGCAGGATCTTTCAAATCCTTGCTCATTGCTTCAAATCGACCTCGTCTAGAAGCCCCAACTTTCGCTTTTGTAGACAAAACTATAGCAGGAAAACTTGCAATCGTACCTAAAATCAAACCAATAACTGTCGGAGCTGCACCTAAAAACAACCCCAATCCTTTATTTTTAAGTGAAACTTTCTCTATAAAATTTTGAAAAGATTTCATAAGAAGAAGAGGACTACCAAGAGCCATACCACCCATTGTAGCAAGACCAACGACTTGACCTGTTGCCACTTGAGTTGCAACTTCAGTATCTTCAGCATTAGATTGAGAATATTCATCCATTACATCAATTGCATGTAATAAATTTTTCCCTCTTTCTATATCCTCTTTACTCATTTTATCAGGATTTTGTTTTAAATACTCAACACGTCTAGCATTTTCTAAATCTTGCTTTTCAGACCAGTTAGAATATTCTGGGAGGTATTGTTTATAGCTTTTATAATTATTTAAAATTTCCATAGGCAATAATATAATGAAACTGAACATTGAAAATTGCCTATATGTTAAGTTTTGTAAATATAAATTTCAAAAAAAGGCAATTCTGAGAAATAAAAAAACTTTATTATTATATAAAGGAATATCTAGGATTTCATTTTACAGGAAACAGGATGATTATTACAAATCAATAGGGAGGACTTCGCATGGGCGTTGGCGCAGAAGATTACATCGATAAGATGCTTGTACAAAAGTATCAAGAGGAAAAAGTTGACAATCACGACAACATGGAATCAATGGTTGATCCAAATAAAATGTTGGAAGCTATGAATGATTACGCATCAACATTACGTAATATGATGGAGCTTCGACAAAGATTAAATATTGCTTGTTATGCAATTAACGCACGAACCGCAAGATACCAAAAATCTATGGGTCGATAAAAAAGTTTTGTGTTGAATTGTGCTCATTTTTGCGCAAAAATGAGAAAAACAAGGAGACACGCAATGGGAAAAATCATCCTAGGCTCTTCTTCTCCCAGAAGAGCAGATATTCTAGAAAAACTAAAATTGGATTTTGAAATCATTCCGTCTTCTTATGTGGAACCACATGACCAGACGGATTTCTCTTATGCTTATGTTGAAGATTTAGCATATAACAAAGCACTTGACGTTGCTAAAAATTTAAAAGAAGAGGCGTTGGTTATAGGAGCTGACACAATTGTTGTTTTAGACAATAAAATTTTGGGCAAGCCTATTGATAAAGACGATGCCTACAAGATGTGGAAAAATTTATCAGGAAAAACTCATTTTGTGGTGACAAGTATTGCTGTAATAAATTCAAAAAATTTAAAATCTAAAGTCAAATCAACAACAACTTATGTAACCTTTGAAAACTTAACTAATTCACAAATAGAGTATTATATAGAAAACTTCAAACCTTTTGATAAAGCTGGGGCATACGGCATTCAAGAATTACCAGACGGCTATGTAAAAAGTTTTGATGGGAGCTTTGACAACGTTATAGGCTTACCTTCTGAAACTTTGCTTGAGCTTTTGCAGGAAAATTATATCTAGAACTACAAACATTGACAAAAACAAAAAAATACAAATATAATAACAGAAGAGAGAGTAGAATTATAGGTGGAATTATGAGCAAAAGATTTGGTTTTACACTTGCAGAAGTACTAATTACTTTAGGTGTCATTGGTATAGTTGCAGCAATGACTGTTCCTGTCTTAATTTCAAATACTAACGGTGCCAAGTTCAGAAACCAATATAAAAAAACTGTATCTACTCTAAACCAAGCTGCTCTACTATCTAAAGCTAATTTTGGATATGACTTTGCTGCGACAGAAAAAACTTGTCCTGAAGATGTTGCAGAAGCTGCAAACCAACATCCAGAAGAACACATGACTTTTTGCTCAATTTTAAACGGCACTTTATCAGGAATGACTTATTATGGCAAAGTTACAAACATCAAAAGACATTCTAAAGATGGTGAAGTTGAGTACAGATTAGAATCTAGAGATACTATACCTGACAATTACACCAATTACCTTGCTTACGCGCTAAACGACGGAGTAATTATCGCATTTCACCCTGATGCAAAAGCTTGTGAATTACCAATGGGTAGACGTCCAGTTCAAGCCGTATTCTCTGGAGAAGTTGATGGTGCAAATATGTCACACTGCGTAGGTTTTATTGATGTAAACGGAGTTTCTCTACCAAACAGAGAAGTCAGCTGCTCTAGAGGAGAAAATAAAGTAGAATTCGGAGCAGGTTGCGTTGTTGAAAACAATGCGAACAGACTTCTTGATGTATACCCAATAGTATTCAACGGAGCTTCTGTTGAACCAGCATCAGGCGCAGCTAAATTCGTTCTTGATACTGAAAAGATTTAGACCATACCTTCTTTTACCGCTTTTACGGCAGCTTGAACTCTATCATTCACGCACATTTTCTGCAAAATTGAGCATACATGCGCTTTTGCAGTATGAACACTAACAATTAATTCTTTTGCTATTTCAGTATTACTCTTACCTGCAACAAGATGTTTAAGCACCTCAAATTCTCTTTCAGTTAAAGGAATTCTTGCTTGTTCAGATAATTGATTACTCAATAGTCCAATATTTTCTACTTTTGGAATTGACTTTAACGCTAAGTTTGCAACGACAGAATCTATCCAACAAACACCTTGATAAACATCTCTAATAACATCTGCAAGTTTAGTTGGGTCAATATCTTTTAAACAATAAGCATTAGCACCTGATGCTAACGCAGCAACAACTTCTTCTTCTCTATCATGTGAAGTCAATGCGATAATTTTAATGTCTGATGAAAATTCTCTAATTTTCACCATCGCCTCAATCCCGTTCATCTTTGGTAGCCCCAAATCCATCAGCACAACATCTGGATTCAATTTTTGAATTTGTTTTATCCCCTCAACAGCATCCTCACATTCAGCAACTACGTTCAAGTCCTGATTTGAATTCAATGCACATCTCAGCCCAACTCGTGTTAATTTAAAATCCTCAACAATAACAATAGTAATTTGTTTTTCAACTGTAATCATATTTGTAAATCTCCATAAAAAAATAAATCGGGCTAAGCCTCACTAATTACCTACAAATTTATATCTTAAAGCGGATAATACCATTACCCTGTCAGGTAATATTGACATGTTGTAAAATAAAATTTTTCTTATGATATAATTTTTATTACATAGGGAGATATTTATATATATGTTGAATTTATTATTTAAGAAAAGAGAGCAAGAAGTTGCTAGAGACGTTGAATTAAACAGAGTTTTAGAGGAATTAAAAAAAGAATATCCGTACGAAAATATTCCTGAACTCAGAAAAAAATACTTAACTATGCACATCCAAAAATATGGTTATCTAACTTATTCTTACCAAAAAGCTTTGGATGAATTAACAAATGAAGAAACATTATATGCATTAGAAGAAAAATGGAAATTAAATAACGTATTCAAGAATGATAAATTTACATTTAAGAATAACCAAATTAGTCCACTTGCAAGAAACCAAGAAAAAACATCTGATTGGTTCAAAAAAGAAGGACACAATATCAAATTAATTAACCTAGCTGCACTTGGCAACGGTAACGAATCAAAAGAACCTGGTAAATTCTTCGATTGGTTAAAACAATTACTAATTCTACCTACTGGTAATTTAAAAAATGGAATCTACAACACTACAATCTATTTAATTCCATTTCACCCAAGAGAGTTTGGATGCGCTTATCTTCCAAAAAGTAGCGAAGTTAGTAGCAAACTTAAAGACGAGCACGTTGAAGAAATCACAGGCTTAAATGCAAAACAACAGGTGCAGACTTTTATACAAATGGCTCAACTTGCTGGTCACCCTGTAATTTACGACATTTTGCCTCAAACAGGTAGATTCTCTAAATTTGTACTTGCTAACCCACAAGTTGCACGCTGGTACGATATAACAGAATTACAAAAACAACTTTTAGCAAAAGTTGATGAAGTCGCAGAATTTCTATCAAAAGATCACGACCAAGACGACATCCAAATCGCTAAAGATGTTTATATTCAAAGATTGCAAGGAAGTTCTGGAGATCTAAGTCCTGCATTCCAAGAATTATACAACAACTTTGAAGGCATTATGATTGAACATAAGAAGAAATTTTCAAACACAATGCTTGAAAGAAGTTACCAAACAAAAATCCACAAACGTGTAAAAGATTTAGTGGCAAAAGTTCACGAATTCAAAAACGACAAGAAAAAACTTGAAGAAAGTGATATAACAAAACAAGTAGAAACAATCCAATTATTAATGAATGATGGATTGTGGCCTGCACCAGGTGGAGCGTGGTGTTCTGCAGGGGTGCCAGTATACGATGGAATGAGCGAATGCGGTGGTTATCCAATGTTCAAACACTTTGATTACAAAGGGGACGATGTTACAGCTTTTGCAAACTTGGATTGCCAAACTCCATATTATTTTGTAAATCTAGAAAATGGAAAATTTAATGAAGATGTAATTGATTTATTTATAGACAGTATGAAGCAATTACAAAAAGATTACAATTTTGACGGCTTCAGAATTGACCATATCGACCACGTTGTTGACGAAGTTTCAGAACGTAACGGAGTACCTATTAGTTATAGAGCGCCAAGATACGTGCTAAACAAATTAAACTCAACAATGAAGAAAAAATTCCCATATTTTGCAACTCTAGCAGAATATATGCTATGGGATAATTTCTTAAAAGAATACCACCAAGATATGAAATTTGACCTATTGTGGGGTAATGATATTATTTCTCAATTTGATAAGACCCCAGAAAGAATTTCTGAAGATAACCAAAACCTTGCAGTATACAACAGCAAGTTCAAAAAAGGCAGTATGTTATCCATATTAAAAACATACAATAATCAGGACGGAGAATTTCATTGTATTGATCAATATCCAGCTCAACTTGGAGAACAAGGAGCATTGTACAAATGGTTCAAATACAAGTTCTTGCCTGGTGGAAGATATGCGCAACGCCCTGTAATGTATGTAGACGGAGATGAAAGCTTCACTCAAGGCGGAGTCGAATACACAATTGGCGAAGAAGTTGCAATGAAACGCTCAGATAATGAAGATTTCTATACAAAATTCGACGCTATTGATAGATTTGTAAAAAATAATAATATTATCTGTCAAGGGGAAGCTCAAATTATCATTGATGATGAAGACGGTTTTAGCGCTTGGTTAATAACAAGAGAACCAATGAAAACAGCTTATTTGATAATTTCTAACCACAAATACCCAACAGAAAAAGTTACAAAAACAGCTGCAACAGGCGAAAATTACAGAGAAATCGTTGAAGGTTACGCAGTATTTGATAAAGATATTTATATTCCAAGCGATTACAACTTGAAAAATGAATACATACTCAAAGAAAAGAATTTTGTAGCTCAGCAAATAGAAGATACAGAAAGCCTACACTTTGACAAACTTGAGCCTAGTGAATTCAGAATATACGAACTATCAAGAAGATAATATAAAAAAAGACCTGACAAAAATCAGGTCTTTTTATTGAAAAACTCCTCGCAATAACAGAAGATTATGAGATTCTTCGGTAGGAGTCATTCTGAGCGAAGCGAAGAATCTATTTCAAATCCAACCTCAGAGTGACGAAAGTTGTCATTACGAGCCACGTAGTGGCGTAGTAATCGCAATATATAACAAAAGTTGTATAGTAATGCGATTGCGACGTCGTTTCACTCCTCGCAATGACGAAAGGTTATGAGATTTTTCGGTGGGAGTCATTCTGAGCGAAGCGAAGAATCTATTTCAAATCCCACCTCAGAATGACGGTTTAATTTTAGCCAAAAATTAATCCTTAAGAATTATTTTTATTAAGAAATATAACACATAAGCAAAAAATAATTACAAATTCTTAACATTATTTTACAATAGCAAAAGCCTTATTTTATAAGCATTTGCAACTTATTAAAAATTTTTATCTAATTCTAAAGGATTAATTTTGAATAATTAATGTTACTCAATTAATTAAATTGGGTTTAGTAAAAATATAGCTAAGATATATGAGGATTATTGTAAGTACTGTCAGCAAAAACGGTATAAACAAGGGATTTGATAGCAACCTCGTCTTTTTACCCTCTCCAAAGCCGGAGAGGGTGCGAATCGGCAAAAGTGGCGCCAAATCGGCAAAAATCATCCAAATGGTTGACAGAATTTAGAAATAATAGTAATATAATCGTAATGTAAAGCGTATGTTATAGTTTATTTATTTAAAAGAAAGGTGAAAAGATTATGACAAGAAGATCCGGTTTTACTTTGGCAGAAGTATTGATTACTTTAGGTATTATTGGTGTAGTTGCTGCT
>JAFUPZ010000061.1 GCA_017472545.1 bacterium
AAAGAAATGGCAATCGAATTGTTCAAGCCGTTTGTTGTTAACAAACTTATCGAAAGAGGATATGTTCAAAACATCAAATCAGCTAAGAAGAAAATTGAAAGATCTGAACACATCGTTTGGGACATTTTGGAAGAGGTAATTGACGGTCACCCAGTTATGTTGAACCGTGCTCCAACCCTTCACAGATTAGGTATTCAAGCTTTCGAACCAAAATTGGTAGAAGGTCGTGCAATCCAACTTCACCCACTAGCATGTACAGCATTCAACGCTGACTTCGACGGTGACCAAATGGCTGTTCACGTACCACTTTCAATCGAAGCTCAAGCTGAAGCTAGAATGTTGATGTTAGCTACTAACAACTTGTTAGCTCCTGCTAACGGTAAACCAATCGTTACTCCATCTCAAGATATGGTATTAGGTATGCACTATCTAACAATTATCAAGGATGATCAACAAGAAGTTAAAGGTTACTTCTATAACTTCCAAGACGCAATTTCAGCTCTTGAAGTTGGTGTAATCAAACTTCACGACAAGATCGTTGTAAGAGATGAAAAAGGTAATAGATTAGAAACTACAGTTGGTAGAATTATCTTCAACGAAGAAGTTAGAAAAGCACTTGTGTAAGTGTAAAATCAGTGTAAAAATTAACTAATTGAAGGAAAATTAGAATGGAAAGAACATATACAAATACTAAAAAAACACCTGATTTCATCAACGAACCAATGAACAAAGGTTCTTTGAGAAAACTGTTAGGTCAAATGTATTTGGAATACGGTGGCGCAAAGGCTGCAGCTTTAGCTAACGCTTTGAAAGACTTAGGTTATAAATACGCTACTGTTTCAGGTACAACAATTTCTATTGCTGACTTATCAGTTCCTGAATCAAAAAAAGAATTGTTGGAATCAGCAGAAAAAGAGATTGAAAAATCTACAAACAGATACCTTAAAGGTGAAATCACTGAGGTAGAAAGATATACAAAAGTTATCGACACTTGGTCTGAAACAACTGCTAAGTTAACAGAACAAGTAGTTTCTAACTTTGATAAATTAAACCCAGTTTACATGATGGCTTTCTCAGGTGCTCGTGGTAACTTATCACAAGTATCTCAGTTAGTTGGTATGCGTGGTTTGATGGCAGACGCACAAGGTCAGATCATCGACTTACCTATCAAATCTAACTTCAAAGAAGGTCTTTCAGTAACTGAGTATATCATTTCTTCATACGGTGCTCGTAAAGGTCTTGTAGATACAGCGTTAAAAACAGCTGACTCTGGTTACTTAACTAGACGTTTGGTTGACGTTGCTCAAGACGTAATTATCAGAGCAGAAGATTGTGGTACTGAAAAATTCATCAATATGCAACCAATTATGGACGGTGATGTTGTTATCGTTCCTCTAATTGACAGATTGTTGGGTAGAACAGTAGCTCAAGACATCGTTGATGCTGACGGTAACGTATTAGTTGCTAACGGTACAACAATGGATCGTAATGATATTAAGAAAATTTCAGGTTTAGATTTGACTGAATTAAAAGTTCGTTCAGGTTTAACTTGTGGTTTAGAATATGGTGTTTGCCAAAAATGTTATGGCTGGGCTTTAACAACTCAAAAATTAGTTGATGTTGGTGAAGCTATCGGTATTATCGCAGCTCAATCAATTGGTGAACCTGGTACACAGCTTACAATGAGAACCTTCCACACAGGTGGTGCGGTTGGCGTTAAAGAAGCTAAGAAAGAAATCTTGGCTCGTGAAGCTGGTACAGTTATTTCTAAAATTAAAGCTAGAGAACTTAGAACTCGTCACGGTGATATTGTTCAAGTTTCTATGTATGAAGCAGATATTGAAGTTAAAGGCGAAAAAAGATCTGTTAAATACCATATTCCAGCTGGTGCAACATTGTTTGTTACAGATGGAATGGAAGTTCCAAAAGGCTTCAAAATGGCTGAGCATGCTCCATCTTCTCAAGGTGATAGCTCTCGTTTAACAGAAAAAGCTACAAAAGATATTACAACTGACATTTCTGGTGAAGTTGTATTTGAAGACTTCAAAGCTGACGAAAAGAAAGACAGACAAGGTAACGTTTCAAGAACAACTAACAAACAAGGTATTATTTGGGTATTAGGCGGTGACGTTTATACTCTACCTGGTGGTTCAAAAGTTCTTGTTAAAGACGGTCAAAAAGTTTCTGAAGGTGAAAAACTTGCTGAAACATTAACTATTTCTGAACACGGTGGTGAAGTTAGAGTTGGTGAAGATTTAGTTGTTGAAGATGCTAAATTTGATGGTAAAAAGATTAAGAAAATTGTTTCTGGTAAAGAATTAACAATTGTTATTGCTTCTTTACAACCTGAAAATGCTTCATTCGAACAAACTAAAAAAGAACAACTTTGGACAGTTGATAAAACAGGTGAAAAATATATCGTTAAAGCTCCTGTTGATACAACAGTTGAAAACGGTATGATTATTGCCGAACTTATCGATGATGATTGTGCTGTAACTTCTTCAGGTGAAATCAGATATGTTGACGTTGAAGTTGACGAAAACCAAATTATTACTAAACCTGGTAAAGTGGTATTCATTCCTGAAGAAATTCACCAAATCAACAAAGATGCAACATTGAAAATGGTTGAAAACGGAACAACAGTTACTGCTGGTACTGAAGTTGTTAAAGACGTTTACTGTCACATCGACGGTGTTGTAGAATTCAAAGAATATAACGATGTAATTCACGAAATTACTATCAGACCTGGTGAAGTTCACTCATTGTCAAGCATTTCAGAATTGAAAGTTGACGAAGGTGAAGTTGTTAAGAAAGGTACAGTAATTGCTGAAGGTATCAAAGCTAAAGAAACTTCAATTGTTACAATTATGGATTCTTCAGTTGATGATTTAGCATTAGATGATTTAGATGAAGAATTAGATTCTACATTATCTCTAGATGATGATTCTATCGCAAATCAACCTGTACAAATCTTAGTAAGACCAGTTCAAGTATTAGAAGTTAACCAAAAAGATGTATCTATTAAATTCAACACAACTGATGAATTAATCGATATTATTCCTGTAACTCAACTTCAATACAAAGATGGCGCTAGAGTAAGAAATGTTGACGGTGCTACAATCACAAGAACAAGTTTAGTTCTTCAAATGCAAGGATACTTATCACACCTTAAAGGTATGGTAGAACTTGATGGACAAGGTTCATTGAGAATCGTTGTATTGGAAAACTTAATCGTTCGTCGTGAAGCTGAAGGTTCATCTAAAACATCTTCATTGCAAACTGAATTATTGGTTAAAGATGGCGAAACTATCGAACCAAAAACTCCAGTTGCAAAAACTCAAGTTTTAGCTATGCATGATGCTGTAGCTTCAATTAAGAATGAAGAAGAAGATGCAAGAAGACTTCTATTAATTTCTGAATCTTCTGAAACATCTGTTTCTGTAAAAGGTAAAGCAGTTGTTAAGAAGGGCGAATTTGTTAAAGCTGATAAAGTATTAGCAGAAAGTGGTGAAACATCTCCTGTATCTGGTGTTGTTACATCAGTAAGCAAAGGCGAAGTTTCTATCAGAAATGGTCGTCCATACTTGATTAGCCCAGGTACAATGTTACAAATCGACTCAGGTGCGTTAGTTCTTAGAGGCGACTTACTTGCAACATTAGTATTTGAAAGAGAAAAAACAGGCGACATCGTTCAAGGTCTTCCGAAAGTAGAAGAGTTGTTAGAAGGTAGAAAACCAAAAGATTGTGCTATCTTAGCAGAATATGATGGTACAGCGAAAATTGAAATCGATGATGATGGTCTTCCAAGATTATTCTTGACTGACGAAGATGGTTCATCTGTTGAAATCAAATACGCTATTGACTCAAATGTAATTGTTTCAAATGGACAAAAAATTACAAAAGGTCAAGCTCTAACTTCTGGTCCAATGAACCCACACGATGTTATGAGATTATGTGGACCTGAAGCAGCTCAACAATACTTAGTAGACGAAGTACAACGTGTATATCGTTCACAAGGTGTTGAAATCGCTGATAAACACATCGAAATTATCGTTCGTCAAATGACTAAGAAAGTTAAGGTTGTTGACGCTGGTGATACTAACTTATTACCAGGTGAGTTGATTGAAATGCAAACTTACGAAAAAGAAAACAAAGAAGCTCTTGAAGCTGGTAAAGCTCCTGCAACTTGTGAATACATGTTGTTAGGTATCACAAAAGCTTCATTGAACACAGAAAGTTTCATCTCAGCAGCTTCATTCCAAGAAACAACAAGAATCTTAACTGAAGCAGCAGTTGATGGTAAAAAAGACTTGTTAAGAGGTTTGAAAGAAAACGTTATTATCGGTCGTTTAATCCCAGCTGGTACTGGTTTCCATCACTTAATCAATGCTGATGAAGAACGTGATAGAGAAGAAAGAAAACGTGCAGTTGCTCAAAGAAATCAAGCTAGAAAACCTTCTGCAATTCTAGAAGAAATCGAAGGTATGTTTGGCGCTCCTGATTTCAATTTGGATGACGAAGAATAGTTTTTAAATCTTCGATAATATAGATTAAAAGGCTCCTGAATTTCAGGGGCCTTTTTAGTGTTTTTAATGTATTTTTTTTTATTATGAATAATTGTATTATTGTGGATGAAAGGAAGGGTTTATGAAAAATAAAATTGTAAAAGGTTTATTGGCATCTTTAATGGTTGGGTGTATTGTTTCTCCTGCTAATGCTGCATATTTGGATGAAGCTGAAAAATATTTAAAGGCAGGAGATGATATTAAGGCTGTTGAATTTTATGAATTAGCTATTAAAAACAATGAGGATAAAGAACAAGCGTATATAGGAATGGCAAATGTTTATGCTGAAGCTTGTGATTATACAAAGGCAAGAAATTTGTTAGATAAAGCGTTAGAGATTAATCCAAAGTCTTTAAAGGCATTATTAGCAATGGCTGCTGTATATGGTGAAGTTGCTTGGACTTATGATGATGTTGCTTCTTATAAAAAAGGTTTAGAATATTTAAAACAAGCAAAAGATTATCATCCTGAAGAAGCTGCCTCTATAGATCCATATATTTCAGAATTCAATGTAAAAATTGCAGAATTCCCACAGGAAGAAGTTCAGAATAATGAAACATCTGAAGTTCAAAAATTATTAGAGGTAAGTGATGAAACTTATTCTTATAAGATAGCAAAAACACTAGAGGAAGGAAATGTAGAACAAGGGCTTAAACTTTGTGATGAAGCAATTGCTGCAAATCAAGATGCTGACATTGCATACATGTTAAAGGCGGGTGTTCTTGCTATGGCTGGCGATATGGCTGAAGCTATGGAATTGGTTAATAAATCACTTGAAATCAATCCAAATTTAGTTAAAAGTTTAACATTGAGAGCTGCATTAAATGCTGAAATGGGAAATTTTGATACAGCAATTTTAGATTATGATAAAGCTATTGAAATAGAACCACAAAATGCAGATTTATATATGACTAGAGCGAAATTAAAATATGCAAAAGGTGATAAAGAAGGCGCGGCAAAAGATTATGTTAATGCAGAACAAATTTTAAAAGGTGTAGCAGATGTGTATATTTTAGAATAAATAAAAGAACGGTTCCTTGTAAGGGAGCCGTTTTTTATAGTGTAACAAAATGTAAAAAAGCTGCGTAGGAGACTTTAAATCTATTACATTGTTAAGAATAATGGAGAAAAGTAATGGTCAAGTAGCAAAAAATTTTTATTATGTGTTTTAATGCATGCAAAAGGTTACTTATTTCTGTAGAAAGGTAGAATTATGATAGAAGGAATCAATGGTTACAGCGCTTATACCGTACCTCAAAAAGGTAGAGGTAAAAGACATCTAGCAAATGCAGCAATGGCAACAGTAGGTTTGGGTACAACTGCTGGATTGGCATATGGTGGTTTAAAAGCTATGGGTGATCCTGAAAGATTTAAAATTGGTAAAACTTTCAGAAGAATTTTTGAAAACTTGGGTGAAAAAATCTTTAAAGGTAAAATTGGTGAAATCTTCAAAAGATACGAAATGCGTCCAGGTCGTAAGATTGAAGATGTTATGAAATATGCTAAAGCTAACAAAGGTGTGGCAGCATTAGTTTTAACAGCAGCTGCTGCTGGTGTTGGTATTTTAGCAACTGCTTTATATAATGCAGGTCGTATTGATGCAAAACAAACAATTGTAGTTGCAGAAGACTAATTGCATATATAGATAGTTTATTTGAAAAAGAGTTTGGATTTTTCCAGACTCTTTTTTATATTTCTTAAAATCGATTAAAGTTTTTCAAATTGATGCCGTTATATTGTTTGTAGAATATATAGAAAGGTTTTTTATTATGGCAATCGAAGGTAATTATTCTGTTCAAAAAGGGGATACCTTATGGAATTTGGCAGAAACTCAATTAAAAGCAAAAGGCAATAGCAAACCAACTAATGCTCTGATTATTCAAGCTATGAATAAGATGGCGCAAGTTACTGAAACTCAAGCTGTTGAAGATGTTAAGCCAGCTTCTCCTGCGAAAGAAAAAGCTGTTATAACTGCAAGCCAAAAAGCTATGATTGATGAATTTCGTAATATGAATTTTAATTCTCCTGAGTTAAGAGTAAGACCATATATTAATAATGCTAATACTTATGCAGAATATTTTGCTTCAAATTCTCAATGGAGTGTAATAAATACTATTATCGCAGATGATGGTGGAAAAATTTTGATTTATGGAGATGAAAATGGAAAACCTGTTGGTTCTGTGAATAAAGATCCAGAGGGAAAAATCCGCAATGTTAGTTTGAACTTTGTGAATGGTGGATTTTTATCTTTAAATTCTTCTCAAGATGGCGAGATTAAAAATGTATATTGCACTAGTCCAGTTTATGATGTGCAAACTGAAGATGGAAAAACCACTTTTGATTTTGCGCTCAACAAGATGATGAGTCAATACGATTCTTATGAAGTAAAACAAATAAAAAATGGTGATAGAAATATCTCTTCTTATATTGTTGATGGAGAAGAAGTTGTACAAGTGATTACTGATACAAAAGGTAAAATCATTAGTATTATCCAAACTAACACAGAGTTAGAAGTTGGAGTTCAACAAAGATTTTTCTACACAGATATAGATGGTGATGGCCTGATTGATAAAGGTGAAGGCAAAACCAGATTTGATAAAAGGTTATAAGACAAAAAGGTTGGAATTATTCCAACCTTTTTTATTATTAAAATTTTCAAACCAATGAGATTATATATTCATTGCTCTTAGAATATCATCTAATTCAGATGATGTTTTCTTAACATCTGCATTACCATATTTGATAGCATTATCAGGATCTTTCAATCCATTTCCTGTTAAGATACAAACAATTTTTGAGCCTGATTTAACTTGGTCTTTAACCTTGATTAAACCTGCAACTGAAGCTGCTGATGCTGGTTCTGCTAAAACTCCTTCAGTTGAAGCGATAAGTTTGTATGCTGCAACGATTTCATCATCAGTTACAAAGTTAATCATACCGTTACTTTCATCACGTGCCGCTTCTGCGTATTCCCAGCTTGCAGGGTTTCCGATACGGATTGCAGTTGCAAGAGTTTCTGGGTACATAATTCTTTCGCCTTTAACAATAGCTGCAGCACCTTCTGCTTCAAAGCCCATCATTTTTGGTAGGTTTTTAACTTTTCCTAAATTAAACCATTCTTTATAACCTTTCCAGTAAGCAGTGATGTTACCTGCATTTCCTACTGGGATGAAATGGTAATCAGGAGCTTGTCCTAGAGCTTCGATAATTTCGAAAGCACCTGTTTTTTGCCCTTCAATTCTGTATGGGTTAACTGAGTTAACTAATGTGATTGGGTGTTTTTCAGAAATTTCGCGAACCATTTCTAAAGCTTTGTCAAAATTGCCTTGAATAGCAATAATTTCTGCACCATACATCATTGCTTGAGAAAGCTTGCCTAGTGCGATGTATCCATCTGGAATTAAAACGTAAGTTTTTAATCCTGCTTTAGCGCCATAAGCAGCAGCAGAAGCTGAAGTATTACCTGTTGAAGCACAAATGATTGCGCCTGAACCTGCTTCTTTTGCTTTTGTAACTGCCATTGTCATACCACGATCTTTGAAACTTCCTGTTGGGTTGCAACCCTCAAATTTCAAATAAATTTCAGCATCAACTCCGATTTTTTTAGCTAAATTGTCAGCTTTAATTAGTGGAGTGTTACCTTCGTTAAGTGTAACAACTGGAGTTGAATCTGTTACTGGTAAATATTGTCTATATTTGTTAATTAATCCTTGATAGTACATAATAACCTCTTTTATACTTGTACGCGAATTAAGCTGTTTACTTTTGTAATTGCAGGGTCGTCATTGAAAATTGAAATAACGTTTTGCATATCTTTTTCTTTACAAAGTTCAGTAATAACAGTAATTCTAGCCGCAGTGCCTTCTGCAACTTCTTTTTGAACAATACTTGCCAAGCTTATGTTGTTTTCTTCGCAAGCTTTACCGATTCTACCGATTACCCCTTTACTATTTTGAGCGGTAATTGATAAATAATACTTGTTTTCTGTTTCTGAAACATCCATCATAATAGCATTTTCGTCATGGTGGCATCTCATCATAGGCAAGATATAATCAGTTTTGCCTAACTCTGCAGCTATAGCTAAAATATCACCAACAACAGAACTTGCAGTTGGGAATTCACCAGCGCCAGGGCCTGATAAGGTTACATCCCCTACAGGGTGCCCTGTTAAGCTTACGGCATTTGTTACATAATCAATGTGTGCCAAAGTTTTTGATTTTGGTACTAGCATTGGGTGGACTCTAACGTCTGCTCTGCTATCTTTATTCAATTCAGCAGATGCAATAAGTTTAATTTTATAACCCATTTCATTCGCTGCTTTCATATCGTCAGGACTGATTTTTGTAATACCTTCACGATAAACTTTGTCAATTTTAATTCTTTTGCCAAAAGCAATTGTAGCAAGAGTTGTAATTTTGTATGCTGCATCAAAACCTTCAACATCCCCTGTTGGGTCAGCTTCAGCATAACCTAGCTCTTGTGATTCTTTCAAAACATCTTCGTACGATGCACCTTGAACATCCATTTTTGTTAAGATGTAGTTAGTTGTTCCGTTTAAAATTGCTTTAATTTTATTGATTTTGTTACCTGCTAGAATTGTTTTAATAGGCATAATTAGAGGGATTCCGCCTGCAATTGCTGCTTCGTATAAAACAACTTTATTATTACTTTCTGCAAAATTGAATAGTTCTTCACCGTGTTTTGCAAGAAGTTCTTTGTTTGCAGTAACAATGTGTTTACCGTTTTTGATTGCAGTTTTGATTAAATCAAATGCAGGGTCAATTCCTCCTACAAGTTCTGCAACAATTTGAATTTCAGGGTCATTGACAACTTCATAAGGGTCATCTGTAATGATACTCTCATCTAAGTTTTCAATGTTTCTCTTTTTATTTTTGTTGCGCACTGCAATTTTTGTAATTTCTACATTTTCAAAATTTTGAAGGGTTTTGAATACGCCACTACCAACTGTACCCAACCCAATAAGCCCGATTTTAATTTTCTTTTCCATAATACGCTTAGTATAGCATAAATATCTGGATTGGTTAAATATTTTTAACATGTAGCTTGCAAAAATGTATTTTTGGGATATTATTAGGATATTGAATGAAAAACTAGCTAGAAAAGGAAATAAAATCATGGCAAAACATTGTGAAATTTGTGGAAAAGCTCCAATTAAAGCAGCTAAATTGACTTTCTCTCACAAACAAATCGTACACACTCAAGAACCTAACCTACAATCAGTTAAAGCTGTTGTAAATGGTGCTACAAAAAGAATCAGAGTTTGTACTTCTTGTTTAAAAGCAGGAAAAGTTCAAAAAGCTATATAATTGCTTTTCAGACAATAAAGATTAAAAAAGAGAACCTTTGAGTTCTCTTTTTTTTGTGTATAAAAATTTCGCATTTTCCTGTAGATACTTGTGTAAATTGAGTTTTACAAAATTAACCTTTACATTTCTTTAACTTTATCAAAAATCGTTTGCCTGTTTTTTATGAATGTAATAGAATGGTGGTGGGAATGTTTTTAAGGGATAGATAAGAATGATAAAAGACAGATTGAATGAGAGAACTTTGACACCTCAAGAGGTTAGATCTATATTGAAAGCTGATAACAAAGAGATTGTTGATCTTTGCAAAAAAGCTGCAATTAGACCAAGAAAAAATGCTAAAGGTCATACATATTTTTCTTATGATGAGGTGAAAAATTTGAGAAAAGTTCAAGCACAAGTTAAAGGTGTTGTAACTAGTCCTATTGCTGCTAATGTTCCAGCAATGGCAGGTGCTGCAAGTGTTCAGAATAATAGCGCAGCTGTAAGAAGTATTTTAACAACATTACAAGATTTAGAAGTTAAACTAAGCAACAAAATCGCAAAAGTTATCGATGAAAAACTTGAAGGTATGGATGATGTTGTAGTTGAATTGATTCGTTGCAAAACTGATAATGAAACTTTGAAACAAAAAATCGTTGATTTGAATAAAGAAGTTTATCAGTTAAAAAATGAATTAAACAGCTATAAACCTGTTGCTTTAGGTTTCTATAAGAAAAAAGAAGTATACGTTTGGGAATAGTTGGCAAAACAACTTTTTAACCTACAGATATAAGAAAGAGGAATGATATGGCAGGGAAAGATTCACCGGCTGTAACTATTAGCGATGAAAGAAGTAAGGCGCTAAAGTTAGCTATTGAGAAAATTGAAAAAGATTTTGGTAAAGGCTCAATTATGAAGTTGGGTGATAAAACTACTGTCAATGTTGATGCTATCCCTACAGGAGCTTTGTCATTAGACGTTGCTCTTGGTATTGGCGGTATTCCACGTGGTCGTATCATTGAAATTTATGGTCCAGAATCTTCTGGTAAAACAACATTAGCTCAACATATTGTTGCTGAATGTCAGAAAAAAGGTGGAATTGCAGCATTCGTTGATGCTGAGCATGCTCTTGACCCTGAATATGCTAGAAATTTAGGGGTTCAAGTTGACGACTTGTTAATTTCTCAACCTGATACTGGTGAACAAGCTCTTGATATTACCGAAGAACTTGTTCGTTCTGGTGCGGTTGATATTGTTGTTGTAGACTCAGTGGCAGCTCTTGTTCCTAAAGCTGAAATTGAAGGTTCTATGGAAGATCAACAAATGGGGCTTCAGGCTCGTTTGATGTCAAAAGCTTTGAGAAAATTGACTGGTATAATCGGTAAGACAAATACTACAGTTATTTTTATCAACCAATTAAGAATGAAAATTGGTGTTATGTATGGCAACCCTGAAACTACAACAGGTGGTAATGCATTGAAATACTACGCATCTGTTCGTATGGAAATTAAACGTACAGAAACTCTTAAAGGTGATGAAGGTGAAATCGGTAACCATGTTAGAGTAAGAGTTTTGAAAAACAAAGTTGCACCTCCATTTAGAACTGCAGAATTTGATATTATCTTCGGTCAAGGTATTTCAAAAGTTGGTAATATTTTAGATGTTGCAGTAAATCTTGATATAGTTAAAAAAGCAGGTGCTTGGTTTAGCTATAATGATGAAAAGTTAGGTCAAGGTAGAGAAAAAGCTAAAGAATTTTTAGAACAAAATCCAGAAGTTTTAGCAGAAGTTGAAAAACTTGTTCGTGAAAAATTAGCTCAATCATAAAATTTTAAATCATACAATAGTAATTTAAGAGTCTTCGCTGTGGTGAAGGCTCTTTTAATTGTAAATAAATTTTAAATATACTAGCAACTTAATTTATGTTCGGTTTTATAATGGTATGATTATAACTAGGAGGCAATTATGCAAGTAAATTCAGTTAGAAATTATAACATTTCAACCCCAAACAAATTAAGTGTTCAAAACAAAGCAAATAATATGTCAGATGTGACATTTGTTGGTGAAAAGAAAGATAATAAAGCTTTAAAAGCTGCTAGAGATTTAGCTGTTGCATCAATGTTTTTATTACCTGTAGCAGGTGGTTTTACAGCTTGTGAAGATGACTATTGTAGTGCTTATGTAAAAACAGAAGGATATTCTGATGCTGGTATAGGACATCATGTATGTATTGATAGCTGTAAACACCCTGTTGATACAATCGTTAAATGGTGGTATGCATGGAATCGTCCACAACCATTAGATTCTTTGGCTAATAATTTTGACAATTGGGAAATCCCAGGTTTAGATGACAGACTTACTGATTCTTTAGCAAAAAGAAATATTATCCGTTACAAAGGTACTCGTGAATGGGAATACGGTACAAAAGAAATCGGTGACATTAACGTATTAGAATCTTCTAAGAAAATTCTTGTTTATGATACAGAAATCACAGATTATAAAGATCAACACTTGAGCTATGGTAAAAGAGTTTTAAGAATCCCTTCAGGTAATTTCACAATTACTACTAAAGATGGTGAAACTTTATATTCTCCAAAAGGTCTATTCGTAGAAGAATACGAAAATGAATTCGGAGATAAAAATGGTTCAATCCTTGATTGCAAATTAAGATCAAGAGCATTTGTTCAAACAAATGGTGATACTTTGAACGTAGCAAAAAGAAAAGGCTCAGCAGAGTTTATTGAAACAGGTATTGTTGCAAAAGGTTATTTGGGTGCTAACTCAATCCTTTTAAGAAACTTAATTGGTGAATATTCAACTGATGATCATTATGTAGACTTCGAAGTTGAAGCAGTTGAAGATAACAAATTAAGAGCGATGTACGTATATGCTATGGACAAAAAAGAAGACTAATTTATATTAAGGCAATAATTAATTAAACTCGAGATGTAGAAAAGACCTCTGTAAAAAGAGGTCTTTTTTAAATGTTTAATTCTAGTTTAGAATCTAATATTTGGAATATTTCTTGTAAACGTTGTTTATTGTTAACGTGCCACCAACCAATTAGCGCCTCGAAAGCGGTGGCTTGACGGTATTCTGTTTGAATATTTCGTCTGCCAACTGGTATTGGTAAATTTCTTGCTCGACGAGTTAATTCCAATTCTTCTTCTGTTAAATTCGGTTCTAAGTAATGCAGAAGTTCGCATTGGCAAGACGTTTTGACTAAATTTGTAGTGATTTGATGGAGTTTTTTAGCATTATTAGTGAGGATGGTTGTTTTTTCTCTGATAAATAATTCCCATACCGCGTCACCTAAATATGCATAATTTCTTAAATTCATTTCTTCCATATTTTGATTCTACTACAAAATCTTTCGACTAAAAAGAGGATTTAATTTAATGTAATCCGTTTTATGATGTTATGACTATCGGGAGAATTTAATGAAAAAGATTTTAGCAATATTAGGTATATTATTGTTTGTAAATATGGTTGTAATGTCATTGAATAAGGCATTTGCATACGCATATAATAATGATTTTAAGGTTAGTTTTTATGATAGTTTTGTGTCTGGAATGTTTGAAGGGTTGAAAGAGTCTTTGTTAACTCAAGGTTTTTCGACAGCAAGCGTGAACACATATATCGCGACATTAAAGCCAAAAGTTAATCGTACTAGTTTAGAACAAGCGAGTTGGGATTGTGTTTCAAAATATTCTGTAGCAGAAATGCAAACCCCTGGTGTTATCGATCATTGTTTTGAAAAATGGACAAATAATTTCTTTTTTGTCGACAATGTAAAATCATTAGATATTTTGAAAAAATAATTGAGGTATAAGCAAAAAGACCGCTCAATTTGAGCGGTCTTTCCGTCTTTAAAATTTTTTGATTATATATTTGCTAACTTTTTATAGAAATCATTTGCTTGTTCAAATTTATATGCAAAGTTAAGCAATTTTGTTTCTTGAAGTTGTGGTGCTAGGATTTGTAGGCCAATTGGCATGCCTGAATTGTCAAATCCTGCAGGAACACTGATACCAGGTAAACCTGCCAAGTTACAGCTGATTGTTGCGATGTCTGTTAAGTACATTGCAAGAGGATCAGATGTTTTTGCACCCATTTCGAAAGCTGTATTAGGACAAGTTGGTGAAATTAATACATCAACTTGTTTGAATGCTTCTGCGAATTCTTCTGTTACTAAAGCTCTCATTTGTTGAGCTTTTTTGTAGTAAGCATCATAATAACCTGAAGATAGTGCATAAGTACCAAGCATTATACGACGTTTAACTTCTGGACCGAAACCTTCTGCTCTTGATTTTGTATACATTTCCATCAAGTTTTCAGGGTTTGATGTTCTGTATCCGTATTTAACGCCGTCAAATCTTGCCAAGTTAGAAGAACATTCAGCAGTTGCTAAAATGTAATAAATACCGATTGAATATTTTAACTTATCTAATGAAATTTCAACAATTTCACAACCTAATTTTTTGTAAGTTTCAATAGCATTTTGTAACGCTTGTTGAACTTCTGGTGCAAGACCTTCAGTCATAAGTTCCTTGATAACACCAACCTTTTTACCTCTAATATCATCATTTAAGTTTTGAGCGTAGTGTTCAACAGGCAAGTTCAATGAAGTTGAATCTTTAACGTCATATCCAGAGATAACTTCAAGTAAATTTGCAGCGTCTTCTACTGTTCTTGCAAATGGTCCAATTTGGTCTAATGATGATGCGAATGCGATTAAACCATAACGAGAAACTCTACCATATGTTGGTTTCATACCAACGATACCGCAGAAACTTGCAGGAAGTCTGATAGAACCACCAGTGTCTGAACCAAGTGCTAATGTAGCTTCGCAAGCTGCAACTGATGCTGCTGAACCGCCTGAAGAACCTCCAGGAACTTTGTTCAAATCCCAAGGGTTGTGAACTTTGTTGAATGCTGAGTTTTCGTTTGATGAACCCATTGCAAATTCGTCCAAGTTTGCTTTACCAACAATTGGTACTAAGTTGTTTAATAATTTTTCTGTAACTGTTGCATTGTATGGAGAAACGAAGTTTTCCAAAATTTTACTTGATGCAGTTGTTCTTGAACCAACTAAGTTCATGTTATCTTTTAATGCAAGAGGAATACCTGCTAATAGTGGTAATTCTTCTCCTTTTGCAATTTTTTCGTCAACTTTTTTTGCTGTTTCAATTGCTGTATCTTTTGTTAATGAATTGAAAGCACCTAATTTACCTTCTAAAGAATTTATTCTTTCAAATGTAGCTTCTGTTAATTCTACAGCTGAAACTTCTTTGTTTTTCAAAGCTTTGCTTTGTTCTGTTGCGGATTTTTTTAATAGCTCGTTCATAATATCTCCTTAAAGCTAATCTTCTGAAAAAATTGTATGACAAACATGGTCTACAATCAAGGGAAATTAAATGTTATTGCAGATTTTGTAATGTTACTAAATTTAATAAAGATAGCAAAATTTTTCTTGTTTGGATTTAAATAGAAATATAGGGGAATATTATGGATAAGAAAAATAATATAATAGACACGGTTACGGGTATTGGTGCAGGTTATGCTGTGTATAGGTATGCTCCAAATCCAATGTTTCAACTTAGAATGAAATTGTCAAAAAAATATTTGGATACACCGTTATCAGATAGTGAAATATCTGCATTTAAACAAATTGGAAATGATTTGTTTGAGCAGAGATTTAAACCTCTGGGGTATAATCTTGTTGATGTTGCAAGACCTGAAAATTTTGGATATGGTACCAAACAGTTAGAAGAACTTACAAAGGCTTATGACGATTATATAGCTGCTTCTAAAAATTTTATACAAAGAGCTTATCGCAAGTATCTTAAAAACTATTATGTTCGGGATTATAAACTCACCGATAGTGCGGTTTTACAAGGTACAAATGCTTATTATGCTGGAAAGTCTAAAACTTTTGTTTTAAATATGGATAAAAAACCTGTATATTTATTCCATGAAATGGGTCATGCTATAAATGCACAAAATCCACTTTTGAAAGAAGTTTCTAGTGTGTATAAAAACCCTATTGTTCGCAAGTTTTGGCTTACTGCGATTTTGGCTACCTCATTATTAACTAACAAAAAAACGAAAGAAGAGCTTGAACAATCTAATAATCCATTTGCTAAAGTTAACCAATTTGTGAAGAAAAACTGTGGAATTCTTGCTGGTTTACTTTTACTTCCTGCAGTAGCAGAAGAATGTTTGGCAAATGTTCAAGGTCAAAAATTGGCACAAAGTATTGTTCCTAAAGAAATGATGAAAAGGGTTACAAAAACTCATTTACATTCAGCTATTGGTTACGTTTTAGGGGCAGTGTTTGCTGGACTTGCAATGTATCTTGCAAATTTTGTAAGGGATAAAATTGTTCACAAAAACTAGACAGATTTTCCAAGAGTTTTAGAAATCTTAGAATGAATTACATTTGCTTGGTTTAAATATTCAGTTAATCTTTCATAATTCTGAACTTTTTCACCATAAGGAACATTGATGTCTACAAGTTCATCAACGCTTTTGCTGATTTCTGATAATTGTTCTAATGAATCAGAAAGAGCCACCACAGAGTTTATTTTTTTAGAAACTCTAGCTAAAATTTGGCGAGAAATAAAATCCTGAACTTTATAAATTACAGGCATTTTTTCTTTGAAAGTTTGATGTGAAAAAGATTTTTTCTCCCCAAGGACTCTTCCACCATACAACTGTTGTTTTCTAAGTGTGCTTAACTCTTCTAGTATTCTTTGGCGTTTTGCTTTCAACCCAAGAGCTTCATTTTGGGTGCCGTAGTTGTCGGCAACTTTAATTTTAGCTTCCAAGTCTTTGACTATAGATTCTTTTTCTTTGATTCTATATTCAATACTTAAATCTTCAGTTTCGGCTTCGTCAAATTTTGTTTTATTCAGGATTGTAGAATCGTAACCATTAAGGCGTCTGATAGGATTGGTAGTATTTTGGACGGTATTAGGTTGTGGAGCGTTTTCTGGGTTAAAACCTCCACTAAAAGGATTTGCAGTCGAAAAATTATATTTCTGACTGAATATATTTCCAGTTATCTCATTTTTATTTCTACCATCCATACTTTCATTTTAAAACATGAAAATATATTTTTTTACCATTAAAAGGATGATTTTTAAGAAATTGTATAAACTTTTTTATAGTATAACCAAGTTCCCCAAACCGTAAGGACGATATTTGGTAACCATGCTGCAATAAATGGCGCTAGTGAACCAGCTTCCCCAAATGATAGAGATAATGCTCTAACAAGATAATATGCAAATATGATTAAAATACTAAATAGGAAACCTCTATTGTATCTTACACGCGGTGGTGTAATTGCAAGAGGAACACCCAATAAAACAAACACTAAAGTTGTAATCGGAAGTGCGATTTTATCGAATAATTCAATTGTGTATACTCGTTTTTCATTTTTAGGAAGGTCAGGATTTGATATATGTTTTAGAAGTGTCACAAAATTCATTTCTTTTGCTAAGTTTTTGTTCATTTCTTTTGACAAATCTAATCCAAATTGAACAACTGATGTATCAAACAATGTGGTATTTAAAACTCGACCATCATTTCCGATAGTATAAGCTGCACCTTTTTCAAAAGTCCAACCTTTTGGTGAAGTTTTACCTTCTCTAGCTTGTAAAACTTGAATTGTGCCGTCTTGTGCATTATCAAGAACAGTTACGTTATGTAAGGTTTTCTTTTGGCAAGAGCCAACGTAGAATAATCTTTTCAAATGTCCATCGTTAGAGATTTCTTTGAATACAAAATTTTCTTTTCCATCAGGAATATTTTTTTGTCCCAAAGCCCAAAGAGCTAAGTCTTTGGATTGTCTATTCATTACAGGTACGATTGTTTCGTTGATTACAAAACTAGATAAAGCCATAACGATTGCAAAAATAAATATTGGTTTTGCAATTCTATTTAAACCGATTCCGCAAGCTCTCATTACTGTAATTTCTGATGAAAGACTTAATTTATTCAACGTCATTACGGTTGAAAGTAGTACCCCCATTGGAATTGTTAATACAATTACTGCAGGTAGGTTCAATAAGATAATTATGAACGCAACTTTGAAAGGAATACCAAATTTTGCGATTTGTTTAATCAAAGTGATAAAAGTATCAGAAGCGAAAATAATGGTTGTGAATATAAATACTCCCATTATAAACATTTCAATTACTTGTTTTAAAATGTATTTATCTAATATCGCTGTGTTATTATATGCGTTTTTAATCTTCTCAATGTATGTTTTTAACATAAACTGATTTTAATCTAAAAAAAAGTTTTAATCAAATAATTAATTTGACTCTTTTAAAATAATAATAGTTTGTTCTATTTCTGTTTTTAGATAATCAAGTTGTTCTGTAATATTATTCGGATTATAAATGTAACCAGCACTTCCGTATGCTAGATATGGGTTATATTTTTCTGCTTCAGTACGAAGTAGGGCAATAGATTTTGCGTGCATACTCAATTCCATTAATCTTTTGAAAGATATGAATTGGCTTTCTGGTTTTTTCTCATATTTTTCTCTTAGATAATCAGCACTTTTATTAAAATAATAAACTTTTGCATTGAAAACTTGAACATTATTGTTGTTTTCAATCATGTCGTAGATGCTTTCTAGCATTGGGATAAATTCATTTATATCGTTAACATATTGAGAAGTTTTTTCACTTTTTAAAATTATATTAACGAATGTTGGGTTATCTCTTGGGGTTGGTTTGATTTCATTTTCAGAATTAAAGTTTTTTGCAGGATTCATCTCAGGAGAAGTTTTTGTTGGTTCTTCTGGTTCATAATGTCTAGTTAATTCTGGTAAAGTGCCAACATAACCTTTTCCTGAAAAACTTTCTGGTCTTTGTGCAACAGCACAAAGGCTGCTGTTTATTACCAGCAGGCTCAAAATAATAATTGTATAAAAAAGCTTACACTTTCTCATACAATCATTATAATAATTATTTATGAAAAATCATCGTATATTTACTTTATTTTTCCATTTTTAACTTATTGGTAGGACATTTTGGGGGATTACCAAAAGGCATCATTTGCGGATTTGATTTATAGTAGTCTTTTTTCTTTTTTTTAGATTTTTTGTACTCATTTTTTTCTAACTTTTTAATCATATTGTATTTTATGCGTTGATCTGAGGTTAAGCATTTTTTAAACTGTTTCAGATTAAGAGATTGTAATTCTATTTGTTCATCTGACAAGTTTAGAGCATTATTAAATATTGCAGTTTTGTAGATGTCGTAATTTTGGCAAAAACATTTTGCAAAACAAGGTTGGATTGTTAATGCGCAAAAAATTAGAATAATAAGATATTTTGACATAATTATGATTTTTGCATTGACAAAAATTTTCGAAAATAGCCATTTGTGCTAAATGTTGATTAGCCTACTATACAGATATGAAAATGTTTTTAAATACTTGTCTACTTTTTTTATTTGTAGTAGACTGACTATATATAGGTTAAATGTAAATTTTACACTTTATATAACTTTTGAGTAGAAAAAGGAGAAAATTATGACAACAAAAGAATTCTTTACAACATCAGAAGAATTGAAACAAGTGATGTCAGCTGCTCGTGCTACTATTACAGCTCCTTTCTTCGGCAACAATGTTGAAGAAGTTAAATCTGTATCAGAAGCTTACAAGTTAGCTAAATCATCTTCAGGTACTATTGAATTGACTGGCATGCCAGTATTCCAACCTGAAAAATTAGGTTTACCTCAAGGTGCTAACCAATTGTTATTCAACGATGGTACAGTAGTTGGTCGTTGTGCTGCTGCTAGAAAAATCGTTGGCGAACCTGGTTGCGATTTAGGTTATTTATTACCAATCATCCGTGAAGCTATCTATGGTACACGTGATAAATTGATGTATAAAACTGAAGCTGTTGTTGGTTTAGACAACGACTTTATGATTAAAGCTCACTTAATGATTCCAGAAGGATTCGAAAATATTATGTATTCTTGGATGTTAAACTTCCAATACATTAACGAAGCATATGCTGCAATGTACTCTGAATCAAGAGAATTACCAGAAGGTGATATCTATGTATTCTCTGATCCAGATTGGACTCACCCAGACTTCCCATATGGTCTAACATTCTTTGACCCAGAACACAACTGTGCTTGTATCTTGGGTATGAGATATTTTGGTGAACACAAAAAGGGTACATTGACT
>JAFUPZ010000062.1 GCA_017472545.1 bacterium
GGTCGGTCTTTCAAAAGTTTTATCAGATTAACCTCTGATACCTAATTTTTTAATCAATTCTCTGTATTCGTCAAGATTTTGAGATTTGATGTAAGCAAGTAATCTTTTTCTTTTACCTACCATCATCAAAAGACCTCTTTTTGTAGCGAAATCTTTTTTGTTTGATTTTAAGTGTTCAGTTAGTTCGCTGATTTTTTGAGTCATCATAGCTACTTGAACTGCTGATGAACCAGTGTCTTTTTCGTTCTTGCCGAATTTTTTAACAAGTTCTTGTTTGTTTTTTAAGTTAATTGACATATTAGTTTTTCCTTTTCTTGTTGAGTGATTATTGGCGTAAGCACTCTACAGAATGAATAATAATATGAGCATGCCAAAAAATCAAGGGGGTAATGACAAACCTGAAACCTTTTGTAACTCATGCTTTACATGTTTTTTACACAAAAAGAAATCCCTAGATTTGTTCTAGGGATTAATAAGATTACTACACTACTTTCCTAACCTACATTAATCTTTCACTTTTATATTGAGGAATCTTAATTATTAACTAAATATTAGTATTTGAATTCTGATGTATCGTATGGTTGACCTTCAGCTTCAGCAATCTTTTTGATGATGTTGTCATAGTATTTAGCTATATCGTTGTCAACGTCATATCCCATAAAGCCATCGGTAGCATCAAGTTCTTTGTAAATTGCATTGAAGTCTTCTCTGCATTCGTGGAAGATTCCAAGATCTCTAGCTTTTGCTCTTAGAGCGTTTGCAATTTTTCTACCGTAAACTCTGCCTTGTTCACCATTTGCATCTTCAAAGAACGCTGTCATAAATGACTCGTTATTTTTTAATGAATGGTTGTCTTGCCAAGCTAACATTATGTCTAATACATTGTTTTTGTCGATTTCATTACATACTGCATTGAATAAGTCGTTATCAGTTCCTGCCCAGTAATTGATTGCAGTATTGAATGCGTCTGCCAAGTCTAATGCATCATCTGAATATTCAGGATGTTCTGCAATTTGACGTTCTTCTGTTTCGTCAGTTTCATCAGTTCTGTCAGTTCTATCTGTTCTGTCAGTTCTATCAGTTTCTTCTGTTTCTTCTGTTTCGTCAGTTTCGTCTGTTCTATCTGTTCTATCAGTTCTATCAGTTCGGTCTGTACTTTCTGAACGTCTAGACTCAGGTTTTTTGCCTCTTGCGATTGAATTTGTATCAGCAAGAATGCCTCTGATTTCTTTTTCGACTTCTGCGATTTGTTTATTCATTTCTTGAGGTGTTAATTCTGTTTGACTTGCGATGTCGTTTAATTTTTCTTCTTGTTCTGCTAGTTTATCTAATAATGCGTTAATTTGTTCTTTTTGTTGTTCTGTTATATTACAGTTTAATAACATTGCGTTCAAACGTTGTGCAGTCATTTGGATTGTTTGTAAGCAAGTGTGAAGTTTTTGCATAGTCATTTGCGCTGCAAGTTGTTGTGCGCTCCTTTGCAATTCTGGTAAAAAAGGATTGTTGGCTGGATTAAATTCTGGCCATCCGAATCCAGGAGAAAAACGTGGTCTTCCTGCACCGTAATTGCTGACAATTGTTGAATCTTGACCTTGTAAAGCCCATAATGCTGCTGGGTTATAATTACATCCAATTTGTGAGGTTGAATATTCAGGAATTGTGAAAATTTGAATATCTCCTCCGAAATTAGTCATACCCATTGGAATATAAGGCCAATATGGAATATTTGCTAATGAAATGTGATCAATTGCCATAATTCTTTTCCCCGTAAGTTGATTTTGTTCCCCGTACTTATATAAAAAATTTTGAGATTTGAAAATTGCATGTCAGGCTTGCTTTTTCATGTTTTTTTGATGAAATTGTTACTCGAAAATCACTAAATTTAAGGGTTTGGGTATTTGTAATATTTCTTAACAATTAGTATAAGAGGGAGTTTATGTTATTATATTTCTATGAAAACTTTAGCAAGATTTATACAATTAAAACGAGAAGAGTTGGGATTAACTCAAAAAGGATTAGCGATTGCTGCTAATATCCCATTATCTATAGTAGAGGAAGTTGAAGCTGGAAAAGAATTATTTCTTGCGGTAACTGTTAGACAAGCATTGGCAAAAGTTTTGAAATGTGAGCCTGATGAGATTAAAGTATTAGAAAAAGATATTGTTAATGAGATTGTTTCTCCTGAAATAATCGAAAGTTTGAAGCAACTCATTTTGAATGGGGCAGGTGGATTGAAATGTCCAAAGTGCGGAGCTTTGTTAGATACTAGAATAGCAAGGATGTATGACCTTGAGGATAATTTAATATTACATCCAAAAGCTCATTGTACAAAATGTCCGTTCCAAATTCTTTCATAAATTGGGGTGAATATGAAAATTGGTGTTGTTGGTTTAGGTTTAATCGGCGGTTCAATATTTAAAGATTTGGTAGCTTTGGGTTATGAAGTCGTTGCAGTTTCAAAATCTCAATCTGGTGCAAATATTTATAATGATTATGCTGTTTTAAAAGATTGTGATTTAGTTTTTGTTTGTTCTGCGATGAATAAAACTTTAGAAATTTTGGATAAATTGGAAGAAATTTTGCCAGAAAATACCATTGTGACAGATGTTTGTTCATTAAAAGGTTTTGTTTGTAAAAAGACTCGTCCATATAAATTTGTTCCATCGCACCCAATGGCAGGAACTGAACATAAAGGGTTTGAAAACTCCTTTGAAGGATTATTCAGAGGAGCAAAATGGGTGATTACCCCTGTTTTTGGTGAATCTGTAGAACTTGTGCAAATTATTGAAAAACTTGGGGCAAAACCTGTAATTACAACTCCAGATAAACATGATGAAGCTGTTGCTTTGATTTCTCACATGCCAATGGTAGTTGCTCAAGCTATTTTTAAAACAGCAAAAGATAATGATTTGGCGCTTGAAATTGCTGCGTCTGGCTTTAGAGATATGACAAGACTTGCTATGTCTAATACAGAAATGGCAAATGATATGGTTCAGATGAATTCTGAGAATATTCAGATGAGTCTATTGAAACTATATAAATCAATTGGCGACTTAACTAACTCAGATTATCTTGGACAGATAGAAGAGATTAAGTCAAATCGCCAATCGATGTATTTATAATTTCAGTATTATCTATACTTTAGGGGTTTTCTTGAAAACGTTTACAACTGTTTTATATGCGTCTTTTACCATATCTGTAACTTTAGTTACGAATTTAGAATTTTTTACTGCATTGAAACCGTTTACTATTTTTGTACCTAGCTTAGAGTTTTTAAGAAGAGTATATTTACCAGATAACCAAGTTTTTGCAGTATCTAGAGCTGGTTTTAAAGTATTTTTCCATAATGCAGAGTTTGCAATTTTACCTCTGAATGCGTATAGTAATATAGCTGCAGCAGCTGCAGTAGCTAATGTAATTATTACGCCCTTACCTTTTTTCTCTTTTTTGTCAGGGTCATAAATTCCTGGTTGCCAAGTTGTTTTGTCACCTGTTATTGGATCAATAAAAATTGGATCTTTATATGGATTAACTTTTCTTCCTGTCATAGGAACTGCTGTTACATTTGCTGGAGTATAAGCCACACCATAACCCACTGGAGCTGTCAAAATTGTCATAATAAACTTTTCCTTTCTAACCTTAAATAAAAAAACACAAAAATTTTAACCTACATTTATATAAAGTTATTTTGAATTGGAAAATTTCACGTATTGTTATTGTAAAATACGAAAAACACCCTAAACACAGTCGGTGTGGGTGTTTTTCTATCTTAACATTTTGTAATATTGTTTATTCTACATTTGAAACAGTAACTGATTTGTCTAGATGTAGTGTATCAATTAAGGTATTTAATTTGGTAAATACTTCTTTAAATTGTGGGATTGATAAACTTTGTTTTCCGTCACTAAGTGCTTTTGATGGATTGTGGTGAACTTCTACCATTACACCGTCCGCACCAACAATTAATCCTGCTTTTGCCATAGGTTCGATTAGATACCTTTGTCCAGTACCGTGACTTGGGTCAACAATTATTGGTAAGTGCGAATATTTTTTGATAACTGGAACTGCTGATATATCAAGTAAATTTCTAGTAAATGCGCTATCAAAACTTTTTAACCCTCTTTCACATAGAATAACGTTTTCATTACCGTTATACATAATATGTTCTGCGGCTAATAAAAATTCGCGAATTGTACTAGATGCTCCTCTTTTAAGGATTACAGGTTTGTTGCATTGACCTACAGCTTTTAATAATTTAAAGTTTTGCATGTTTCTTGCACCAATTTGGATAACATCGGCGTATTTACAAACTAATTCCAAATCGGTAGAGTCCATAAGTTCTGTAACTACTAATAGTCCAGTTTCTTCTTTAGCTTGTGCTAAATATTGCAGACCCTTTTCTCCTAAACCATCAAAATCGTATGGTGATGTTCTAGGTTTGAAGGCTCCACCTCGTAAGAATTGGCATCCAAGTTCTTTTGCAGCAAATGCAACTTGTCTTAAACCTTCATAATCATCTTCAACAGAACATGGTCCAACCATTGCAACAGGACGATTTGCACCACCAATTTTTACACCATTTTCAAATTCAATAACTGTATCTTCTGATTTTCTATCTCTAGATGCAAGTCTGAATGGTTCGCGGATAAATTTAATTTGTTTTACCCCTTCCATTGCATCGATTCTTCCTGGAGATAATGTTGTTTTATCACCCAACGCATCGATAACTGTATGTATGTCCCCTTCTTTTACTAGAACTTGAAATCCGTGTTCTTTTAATAAATCGCTAACCGCTTGAACGTTTTCTAACGTTGCGTCGCGTTCCATAATTATAATCATTTTCTTTCCTCATTAATATTAGTGTTAATTAAATTATAAAAAATCTAATCTAAATAATCAATAATTTCCTTTGGTTTATCTATTATTATTTCGGCATTGTTTTTTATTAAAAATTCTCTATCCCTAAATCCCCAAGTCACACTTATGCATTGCATATTAGAATTTTTTGCAGTCATAATATCTACATCAGAATCTCCAACATATATAGCTTGGAGGGAATCAATTTTTAAGATGTCTAATACTTGCAAAACTGTATCAGGTGCTGGTTTTTTCTTTATTCCCATTGCTTCGTTTTCGCCAATTGCAATGTCAATTAAATCTGGAAAATATTTTTCGCATAATTCTTTTACCGCTGAGTCAAACTTATTCGAAACAACTGCGAGTTTATAATTTTTATTTTTTAATTCTGTTAATAAATTAATTATATTGTCATAAGGTCTGGTTTTATTATACATGTTTTGAGAGTAATGTTTTTTGAAAATGTTTAAACATTTATCAAAATCAGGGTTTTTTCTACCGTTTGGAATAGCTCGTTCAATTAACTTTGCGACTCCATTTCCAACAAAAGATTTTATTTCTTCAGTTGTATGTGGCGGGTAGCTCAATTTGTCTAATGCAAAGTTTGTACTATCTGCCAAATCTTCTAAGGTATTTAATAATGTTCCGTCTAAATCAAAAATTATAGCTTCTGTTTTCATATTTATATTATATTACAATGTGAAAAATCTATATTCTAAAAATTTTTTGAGGAAAACTCTACAAATTAAAATTATCTATAAATTTTAAAGTGGATATATATCTGTATATCGCATAGGGCAATACTTTTAGATTTATTTTTTGTGAAAATTATCACAAAAATTTTGCATAATTTTCTTGATTTTGATGAATTTTACAAAAATTTAGTGATTTTTAATAAAAAATCCACCATTTTGATGAATTTTTTATTATTATTTTGAGTATAATTTAATTATAGTTTAGAAATGTTAAGAACTGAAACCCCAACTATGATAGGCTTTCAGAATGTTTCTGAAAAATATTATTCCATTAATTTTAAAAAAGTAGTATTATAATTTTGTGATAAAAGGAGGATACAAACATGTTTACATCTAGCAAAAAAGAACAAAAAGAAATGCAAGTACAAATTATCGAATCAGCAGGTAAAATCTACAATTACCTATCTGACAAAGGTGAAGTTACTATCAACAAATTAAGAAAAGATATGGATTTGGATGATAATTTCACTTACATGGGTCTAGGATGGTTATCAAGAGAAGATAAAATTTCTTACACTCAAAAACCAAAATCAGTTACAGTTAAATTAGTTTAATTGTTGAAAAGATTTAAAAAAGACTGAACTTATTAAAGTTCGGTCTTTTTTTATTTGATAAATAATGTTATAATGCCTTTGAACAAGAGGAATTAATATGAACAGAAATATTTTTAGTCCAAAAGGAACAATTAACCAATCATTTTTTATACTTTATTATATTTTGCTAATTTCAATATATATAATTGGTGGGGTTGCGTTATTAATTATTGTTTATAAAAATAATTTCAATTCATTATATTTTATGTGGCCTTTGTTACTATTAAAATTATTGATTTTATTTAATTACAAAAAAAGGTTGTTGGATATTTCTGGTAATTTACCATTATCTATTGTATTAGGATTTTTACTAACTTTTGATTCTGAAGGTTTAGTTGCTTGCCAACTTATCAAGGATCCTCAAGTATCTATGATTACATTTTTTGCCGCAGCGTTGTTTATTTTATTTGTTCAACCTGCAATTATTGCTATTATCCCACCTAAGGAAAATTAGTTTGTAAAATAGTAACGCAAAAAATATTTTTATGGGGTTTATAAGATATACAAAGGAAATTTTATGGAAATTAAAAATATAAACAATACCCCTAATTTTACAGGAATATATAAATTACCAAAGGCAGATCCTGAGACTCTTAGATTTGTGGCAAACGAGTTACCTAGATTTGCGCAATGTACAAATACTGCATCTTATGCATTTAATGGTAGGCATCCGATTGATGGTACTGCGGTAAAAGTTATAAAAGAAGTTGTAGAAGAGTGTAGACGTTATTCCTATGATTGGTTAACTCAAAATGCTCAAAGATATGGGATAACTCTTCCGATGTCGGATACCCAAGATTTATGGGTGATTACTGGTAAGGATAAGAATGTTCTTGAGAAATATTTTTCAGAAGCAACAAAACTTAGAAAAGAAAATACTTCTTTTTGGAATAGATTAAAAAGATTATTTGTTTCAACTGATGAGCCGACACGAAATATTCCATCATATTTAAGACAAATTGTTCCGATGTTGAAAGAAAATGATGAATTTGCAGAAATCTTTCAACGACTTGTTGAAAAAGAAAAAGTTGTTGAAGTTAAGAATAAAGAACAATTATTTATGTCAATGTTACTAGAGAGATAAAGGATTAAATGTATAATCTAATGAGTTTGGTTCATCAGGTACGAAGCCATTTTTCTCATAAAATCCTGTTGCATATTTATCTGAGCGTAATTGTAAAATATTACCTGCATATTGTTCTTTAATTTCATCAAGCATGCTTTGTCCGATTTCTGTGTATTGGCGAAATTCTCCAGCATCATAACTATGAAAAGGATTTGTTTGTATAACTTCAACTTCAACTGTTTTAGAATGTTTAGGCTTCCAAACCATAAATTCGCCTAAGATTTCATTTGGGTTTAGTTTTTCAAAACCATATTGTTGATTGGTTAAAAGGAAGATTTTACGACTTTTTTGTCGAGTTTTGGATCCATGTAGCCATTTTGCAATATCTCTAATAATTTCTACAAAGCAGTTATCAACGATGCTCCATTCTTCATAAGTTCTTTGAATAGCATCAACATCAGCTTTATTTCTGGCATCAAATTGAACAAGTGAAACTTCATGCGGAACAAACTCGCCATTTTTGGCAAGTTTTTTTATCATTATAGGTTTTATATATGTTCCGCTAAATGAAATTTGTTGCATAGTGTTCTTTCTATATTGAAATTTGCGTATTATTTAGTTCTACAATGTCAAAGTTGTTTTCTATATCGTTAGCCGTTTTTAGGGTTTTAATTTCAGGGAAAATAATTTCTGTTCCTTGAGAATTCCCCCTGATTAGAATTCTATCTGTTTTGCAAAGTTTATCTCCAGTCAAAATTGAAGCATCAATATCTGTTCTATCACAGATTAAATCTGCAATTTCATTAACTGTTTTTGTGGTATATTCATCCATTGTTTTGCCGCCAAGAATCCAAGCAGTCATTTTTTCTTGAGCATCTTTTTTTAGGTGATTAATTTTTTCTTCAAGCTCTAATAATAAGTTGCTAGTGTTTTTACCTTGTTGAAATCTTTGGATTACTCCTTCGTTATCCCCTCTTACAAAGACTACTAATGGGCAAGTTTCCATATCAACACCAAATGTTCTTTTTGTTAAAAATTGGTTTATTCCATTTGAACACTTTCTTCTTGCTGTTGTTACACAACCTTCCAGTTCGTTATATCGTGCGTTAGAGAACACTAGATTTGTTCTACCTTGAAAACTAATATTTTGCATGAATTCTACCTTTCGATTGTATAAAGTTCCCTGAAAAATGGAATTGCCTAAAATTAATGTAATGTTAAAAACTCTTAACTTTTTCTTATCTTGATTATTTATTTTATTTGTAGAATTTGAAGTATAATTGGTTTATGGAAAAGAGTAAAAGATTTTTAGATATAGGGATTTTGCAAGCTTTTGGTATTCTTTGCGTATTTTTAGGGCATGCGTTAAGAATTTATCAAAATGGAGGTTGGTATTTTCACAAAGCAACTCCGAATTTGTTTTGCGATATTGTAGATAAATTTATTTATTCTTTTCACATGCCGTTATTTGTCTTTTTGTCAGGATTTTTGTTTTATTTGAACAAAGATAAAATTACGAGTGTATTTGCCTATATCCTGAAACGTGCAAAGCGATTGATTGTGCCGTTTTATTTGGCGGGATTTTTGTATGTTCTACCGATGATTTGTTTTATTAATCCATTGGATAAGTCAGCAGGATTTTATTACTTGAATTTTTTAACTATGGATTATACTTGGCATTTGTGGTTTTTACCAATGTTGTTTTTAATTACAGTATTTTTTGCGCTGTATTATTTCAAGTTTAGCAAGCTAAATAGATATATTTTGTTGATTTTATTGATTACTGCAAGCTTGTTAAAAATTAAAGGTATTCCGTCTTGTTTTGCGATGATTCCTAAACTTGCGATTTATTTTTATATGGGTTGTGTTTTTGTTGAGTTTAAAGATTTTGTAAAAGTAAAATTATCCAAATTTTTGCCTTTAATCTTTATCTTAATGCTTGGAGTTGAAAGTTTATTATATTTATATCCAAGATATAGTATTTTAGGGCTTTTGAGTGCGGGTTTTGCAATTTTATTTTTCTATATTTTGGCACAAAAATTTTCAGAAAAAGGGTTGGGAGAGAATAAGATAATATCATTTTTATCTGTAAATCTATTCACTCTTTATATTTTGCATGAGCCGATAATGGCAATGATTTTGAAATATTGTGATTGGGGCGCGAAATATCATCCAGCATTGACAACAAGCCTGTTGTTTGTTGTAACTTTGGCGATCTGTGTTGTTGGAATTTTCATAATTAATATTTTAAAATCTCGTTTTGTAAAATCTTAATTGATTACAATTCCGTACATTTCTACGATTTTTTGAGCTGCATCTTTGAGTTTTTGGTGTCTGTTTTCAGAACTTAGCACTTCGCGAAGAGCTTTTTTTGCTTTTGCATTTTTGTAGTCGTAAACAAGGATATAATAGATACCTTCCATAAATTTATAATAATAATAGTTGTAACTATCATCGCTAATAAATTTATTTGCTTGAGGGTAATCATTCATTAATCTGTTGATTTCAAGTGGTCCGTATTGGCAAGGATATGCAATAGTTCCGTCATAACCTACAGCGCCCCATTTGCCGTTTTTCTTAACTTTGTAGTATCCCTTTTGGCTTAGGGGTTCAATTTTTTCAAATTGAGGTTTAATAATTTCTCTATCTTCAACTGCGCTAGCAAGCCCTAGATTTCCATAACTTTTTGTATAAACTACGTTGTGGTCTGCTTTTGTGAATTCTGGATATTTGAAATCAGTAATTTTTTCTCCAATAATATTTATCATTCCGCATAATCCGTCGTTACACACGGAATATTTAACCTCGTCAATTCCGTCAATAATACCGTTTAAGGTAGGTTGTACGATTATATCTCCGTTATATTTTGCAAGTCCGCAGCCAGAATCTGTGCAAACGCTAAATAAAAAAGAGTTGATGTCTTCGACATAGGTATATGCAGGTTGTTGGATTATTTGTCCAGAATCGTTAACCCAACCGATTAACCCACCTCTGCTGACTGCGTAATAAATTCCAATATCTTTAACGCTTTCCCATTCGATAGGAACTTTTATTTGTCCGAGTTGAGAAAGCACTCCCCAGTATCCATTTTTTGATACGTAAAAATCTGTTGTTGTGCTGACAATGTCATCATATTGGGGGTAGGCAAGAATTCCACGTGTTTCGTCGTAGATACCCCAAAGTTCTCCTACTCTGTATTTATAATATAAACCGCTTAGGGGTGCGATTTCGTGAGCGTTACGTGGTCTAAATTTGTGGTCATGATTATCTCTATCTCTGTGATAATCTCTATCTCGGTGTTGTTCTGGACGAGAAGGTTTTGAGTGACTTTTTGCGTGTGCAGAGTTTGTGCAAAAAGAATATGTACTAATTAGTGCTAATGTAAGCACAAATGTTGCAAATAAATGTTTTACCTTAACCTTCATAAAATCCTCTTTTCATACAACTGATAAGGATAATATTATCATTTTGGAAAGATATTTACATCCAATATTTAGCCTAGAATTACAAAATAAAAAAGATAGGAACAAGCCCTATCATCTTTGTGTAGCAAGGGAAAGACTGTCTTGATGTAACGTAACACTTGAAATGCGAAATTGTAACAGTTTAAATGCGAATTTGGGTAAACTTCGTTTATAAATTTTTCTCAAAATCGGTGTCATTAAATTAGCAAAAAATATTTTTAGATGTGTTACTATATATGAAAGGAGTCATTATGATTAGTAATATTAGACAACAAAATAGTCCATCGTTCACAGGTATAAATATTGTATATGTACCCCAAAAGGTATTTAAACATCCTAACTATATTTCTGCTTGTGAAAGAGAAGTTGATAAGGTCATAAATAAGAGAAATTTAGCATTCTTTATTGATAAAATCAAGAATTTTGTTTTACTTAGACCAGCTCATACCTTTGGGAAAAGAGCTATTTTGACAGGAGATGAAGTTTTGAATATCCCAGAAAAAAAAGGTTTTCATGGTTTTTGCGTAATTACAGGAAAAGAGCAAGAGAAATTTGTAAAACAATTATCCATACCGAATATTTATCGAGTA
>JAFUPZ010000063.1 GCA_017472545.1 bacterium
CAAGATATAAGATATGAAAAATTAAGAGGTAAATTATGCAAGCCCGTAGAGCATCAAGAGAATTAGCATTCATTTTATTTTCACAATTTGATAAAACAATTACAAACTATTCTAAAGAAAACCTAGACGATATTATCGTTAAATCTGTTAGAATACTTTCAAGCAGCGCAAGCGATGATTTAAAAACATCATTGGGTGCTCTAATTGATATGAAAAATAAAATTGATGACTATGAAGCTGAACACGAAATCAACTTAAATAGACCTCTTGAAGCTGCAAATATCGCAGTTCCTCTACCAATGACATCAGATATGTCTGCTAGAGTAGAAGAAATGATTGAAGTTGCAGAAAAAGCTCTATTAGCCCTTGAAATCGCAGAATTTACAACTCTTGAATCACAAAGTGAAGTGAAAAATTACGCAATCCAAATAGCTGAAACATTCCAAAAAAATCACGATGAAATCGATTCTATCATCAAAAAATATTCTACAGGTTGGGATTTTGAAAGACTTGTAAAAATGGATAAAGACATCTTAAGAATAGCACTTTCAGAACTTCTTTACATCAAAGAAACTCCAATGAAGGTTGTTGTTGATGAAGCTGTTGAATTAGCTAAAAAATACTCAACAGATGACAGTTCATCATTTATCAATGGTGTTTTAGCAAAAGTAATTGTTGATAATGGTTTAAAAGGATAATAAATAAAAAATAAATTATAAAAACCGATGATTTAATAATCATCGGTTTTTTATTTGTTTTTCTCTCTTATAACCAATTCATAACCAAGATAATCAAGAATAGTCTGTACTGTATCAAATCGCACTCGTTTGTTTTTTAATTGATAAGACATAGCACCAGATTTTGGTACATCGAAACCACTATCAAGCAATTTGGAAATAACTTTTCGCATTGATAGCCCTTTTCTAAGTAATGCAATTTCAAGCTCTAATTTTATATCTAACATAATATCAGTTTAAATTTATAAGTAGTAATTGACAAACATATAAATTTTCGCTACTCTCAATTGTATTATGTCTAAATATACAGAGCAATCGTTAAGTGGTGATAGTAATATAACATTTAATATTGATGAGGAAGACGATATTTATCTTCCTGACGATCTTCTTAGTGAATTAAAATTTATATTTTTCATGTTGCGTTATATCATTCAACATCCTTCTGAGAGAACAAAAGAATGGAATAATCTTCAACGCCAAATCAGATTTTATCTACGTTGGATGAAAATTAAATAAATTTGTGTTATCATCCAATTATGTTCGGATTTTTTAAGGATAAATTTGAAAACCTAAAAAATGCTGTATCAAATACAGCCCAAAATCTTGTCGGGAACGTTTTGTCAAATGTTGATGAAACTGAAGAAGTTTATTCTGAGTTTGCTCTTGACGACATAGAAGATACTCTAATCAGTGCTGATTTAGGGGTAAATTACGCAGCTGAACTTGTGGACAATTTACGTTCTAAAAAGAACGCAAAACCTTCTGAATTGAAAAGTTATCTAAAAGAAGAATTCAAAAAAACACTTTCTGAGGCTGGCTCAACTGATTTAAAATATAATGATAATGAATTAAATATTTACTTTATCGCTGGCGTAAACGGTGCAGGCAAAACTACATTGATTGCAAAAATGGCATACCAATTCAAACAACAAGGTAAAAAAGTTCTTGTTGCCGCAGGCGATACTTTTAGAGCAGCAGCTGAAGAACAATTAAACATTTGGTCTGAAAGAGCAGGAGCTGATATTGTACGTCGAGATAAAGCTGATCCAGCATCAGTTGTTTATGAAGCAATCCAAAAAGCAAAAAACGAAAATTATGATGTAATCTTAATCGATACAGCTGGCAGACTTCAGAACAAATTCAACCTAATGGAAGAATTAAAGAAAATAAAAACAGTTATCGACAAACAAGCTCCTGAATCATTAAGAGAAAGTATTTTGGTAATCGATGCAAACACAGGTCAAAATGGATTGCAACAAGCTAAAGTTTTCACAGAAGCTGTAAATTTAACATCTGTTGCCCTAACAAAACTTGACGGAAGCGCAAAAGGTGCAATAATTATCGCAATTGCTAAAGAAATGAAATTACCAGTAAAACTTGTTGGCGTCGGAGAAAAAATGACCGACTTAAAAGCATTTGATGCTGATGATTTTATCAATGCACTATTTGAGGGCTAAACTCATGAATGTTTTAGAGTGCATAAATACAAAGTTGGGAAATAAAATTGAATTATTAGGAGAGGCTAGAGATAATAACATTCTTATTATCGGAGTTTTTCACGGCGATGAACCTCAAGGTAAATACTTGATTGAAAAATATTTAAATATTGACCCCCTCTCCCAACCCCTCTCCCGCAAGGGGCGAGGGCATAACACTGCAGCAAAATACACTTTTAAAAGGGCTAAAGAATTAAGACAGAACTCTACTGATGCTGAAAATATTTTATGGCAAGCATTAAGACGCAATAACATTGACAGCACACATTTTAAACGTCAACAACCTATTGACAGATATATTGTGGATTTTGTTTGTTTTTCACACCGACTTATTATTGAGTTAGATGGAGGGCAACATAATGAACTTCAAAATATTGAACACGATAACAAACGAACAACCTACTTGGAATCTCAAGGATTTAAAATTATTAGAATTTGGAACAATGAAGTTTTAAATAATCTAGACGGAGTAATCGAATACATAAAAAGTTCCCTCGCCCCTTGCGGGAGAGGGGTGGGGAGAGGGGGAAAAAACAACCTGCTTTTCATCCCTTGTTTAAACCCAGATGGGCTAAGCCAAAACACTAGAACAAATGCCAATAACGTTGATTTAAACAGAAATTTCCCGACCAAAAACTGGGGAAAAAATGAAGGAGAAAATGCAACTTGTGATGATTGCACAACTGCCTATTATGGTGGAAAAACCCCAGCAAGTGAAATTGAAACTCAATTTGTAATCAATATAATCGAAAAATATTCCCCAAAACTAATCCTTACAATTCACGCACCATATAAAGTTGTAAATTACGATGGACCAGCAAAAGATATTGCTGAAAAGATTTCAACAATTATTGGATACCCAACAGAAGGAAGTATTGGATACCCAACACCTGGAAGTTTTGGAACATATTGCGGAGTAGAAAGAAATATCCCAACAATCACACTAGAAATGGACGAAGAAGCACCAATAGAAAATATTTATCCTAAAATGTTTGAGATATTTGAAGAATTAAAAGAATACTAAGTAGAAATCTTAACCCCTTTGTGTTACTTTAAATTTAGAAACGAGGGACTATATGAAATTATTTAACTCATACACAAACACAGTAGAAGAATTTAAGCCAATGGACGGAAACAAGGTTAAAATGTATGTTTGCGGACCTACAGTATACGATTATGCACACTTGGGACACGCAAGATGTTACATCACTTGGGACGTTTTATATAGATATTTAAAATTTAAAGGTTACGATGTTACATATTGCCGTAACGTAACTGACGTTGATGATAAAATCCTAAAAAAAGCAGAAAAAGAAGGTAAAACACCAACTGAAGTTTCTCAATACTGGTATCGTCAGTTTGTAAATTCAATGAATGCTCTAAATAATTTACCACCTGATATTGAACCATTTGCAACAAAAACTTTAGGCGAAATGATTTCTATCGTTAAGGATTTAATTGCAAACGGATACGCTTACGAAGCAGATGGGGATGTTTATTTTAGAGTTAAAAAATTCCCTCAATACGGCTACCTTTCTAAACAACCGATTGACCAATTAGAAAGTGGCGCAAGAATTGAAGTTGGGGATTTAAAAGAAGATCCATTAGATTTTGCATTATGGAAACGAGATGAAAAATTCGGTTACAACTCACCTTGGGGTGTTGGCCGTCCAGGTTGGCATATTGAATGCTCTGCAATGAGTAGAAAATACTTGGGCAAAACTATCGATATTCACGCAGGTGGCGCAGATTTAATCTTCCCTCACCACGAAAACGAAATCGCTCAATCTGAATGTGCTAACGGTTGCAAATTTGTAAATTACTGGTTACACAACGGTTTTGTAACTATTAACAAAGAAAAAATGTCTAAATCTTTAGGTAATTTCTTAACTATTGATGATATGTTAAAAAATTACGACGCAAATACATTAAGATTATTCATTTTAACAAACCACTACAGAATGCCTGTTGAATTTTCAGATGAAGCCTTAACTGCAGCACAAGCTGGTGCAAAAAGATTAGTTAATGCAAAACAAACTGCAATTAATGAAAACTTAGACATCACAACTACAGAAGAATACAAAGCATTCGTTGAAGCTATGGACGAAGATTTAAACACTTCAAAAGCCTTAGCAATTCTATTTGATTTAGCAACAAGAGCAAACAAAGATGAAAAAGATGCGTTCACTATCCTTTATAAATTAGGAACAGCACTAGGTTTCACTTTTGAAAAAGCTTCTGTATCTGATGAAGATTTAGCAAAAGCAGCAGCTCACGTTTCTGAAGTATTAGGACAAACATTCAATTCAATGGATGAAGTTCTTGAACTAAGAAAACAAGCACGAGCAGAGAAAAACTGGGACATCGCAGACAAAATAAGAATTGCACTCGATGAATCAGGAATCATCGTTAAAGATACAAAAGAAGGAACAACTTTAGAACTTAAATAATTAAAAATCCCGAAACAAAAGTTTCGGGATTTTTGTCATATAATATTTGTATGAAGAAGTTGGGAATTTTATTATTTTTAAATGTGTTATTATTTTGTCCGATTGCTGAAGCTAACGTCTTGGGAGATATTCCGATGGCATCTCCTTTGTCTGCTGACTTGAAGGAACAAATAACAAACATTATTGAGCAAAACGCGCCAAAATCTAAACTTATTAGAGTTGGAATCGGAACAAACAATTTCAGCTCATATTTTTGGCAAGACGTGACAATTTATGCCACAGACGATTATGAAATCTTTGATGGTGAAATTCCAATTGGAGTATTCACAACTGATGACATTATAAATATTAAAAGAATCAATAAAAACTTCATTTTAATAAACGAAAATGGCGATGAAATTATAAACACTCAAAATCCTATAACTTTTAGCTCTAAATTTGGATTTATCGGTATAAAAGGGTTAAAAAGAGGGGGCGTAAACGCAGTTTACCGCGGAGAAATCGAAATTGTACCTTGCGTAAAAGAAAATCAGTTTCACATAGTTAACGAAATTGAAGTTGAACAATACTTAAAAGGCGTTGTTCCAAACGAAATGCCTGTAAGATTTGGTCTAGAAGCTCTAAAGGCGCAAAGTGTTGCAGCTAGAAATTACGTTTTATCACCAAGAATTAAACTTAATCCAAATTATGATGTTGTAGATTCAGTTGCCAGCCAAGTTTATTTTGGTGCAAATACAGAAAAAGAATTATCTAACCAAGCAGTAAAAGAAACGCAAGGGATTGTTGCTCTTTACGGTTGGGACCTAATACTAGCACAATATTCTTCTACCGCAGGCGGTTGGAGCGAAAGTTTTGAAAACACATTTTCAGATGTTAAAACAAAAGCCTTTCCTTCAGAATCAAAACCTTATTTAATCGCAAAACCTGATTATGATGAGTTTGAGGCGCTTGATACAGAAGAAAAAGTTGCAGAATTTTACAAATCAAAACCAAAATCTTTTGACGAAAATTCGCCATACTTCCGCTGGGAAAGAGAATGGAGCGGACAAGATATTCAAGATGCAGTCCAAGCAAATATTGCAGCCCAAAGCACAACAGGATTTATCACTCCGGCGGTTGAAAAAGGAGAAACTATAGGAATTATAAAAGCTCTTAATGTAAAAAAACGCGGTTTATCTGGCAAGATTATGGAGCTTGAAATCGAAACAGAAAATCAAAAATATCTTGTACAAAAAGAACTTGTTATAAGACGACTTTTAACAAACAAAGGAAAAGCTTTGCCAAGTGCCAATGTTGTTTTTGAGCAAGAATACAATGAAGACGGTCAACTAATATACGTAAAAGCCTACGGCGGCGGCTATGGTCACGGAGTCGGATTAAGCCAATATGGCGCAGGGTATATGGGTACTGAATTAAAAATGTCGTTTGATAAAATATTAAAACACTATTATTCAAACATTGTTCTTGCAACAGAACCTATTATCCTATCTTCACAAGAAGATCAGCAAACCGCAACTCAAACATTTTATACAAAAACAGGTAAAGCAATCCTAGTTGTAGACAACAAATATAAAACAAAATCTATTAATGCTAATATTAATAATATCGACAAAATAATTGAATTTGACAAATCTGATAGGTATAATCAGATAGACTTATCTTCAGATTTAAAATGTGGAGAAAATACAATAAAATTCTACTATCCAGAAAAAGACGGTGGAATTAGAATGTATATAGAATTAGTTGGTGAAGATGACAGAAGCAACGACAAAAACTAAAGATCACACTCAAAGCGTATTAAAAGCCGCTTGGATGATTGCTGTAATAACTATTGTGAGCAAACTAATCGGATTTGTCCGAGATATTATAATTGCAAATTATTATGGAGCATCTTTGGTTTCTGACGCATATTATTATGCGTACCAAATTCCATCTTTATCCTTAATTTTATTAGGCGGAGTGGGTGGACCATTCCACAGCGCAACTGTTGCGATTTTCTCAAAATTAATTCCTAATTTAAAAGAAAAACCATCAGAAGAAGTTAATAGATTATATTCAACATTTATGAATTCTACAATAATCTTTTTCTTAGCGCTATGTGTTTTCATATTTTTCTTTGCTGAACCAATAATGAAATTAATCATTTCAAGCGGTTCCCCAGAACTGGTAACATTGGCAGCCGAACACTTAAAAATAATGACTCCGATATTACTAATCGGAGGAATTGTCGGCATATATTATGGAATTCTCATAATATATAAACATTTTACTCTACCAAATCTTTCGCCAATGTTAGTTAGTGCAGCAATCATTGCAATCGTAATTGCTGTGCCTAGTGACCAAAAAGGATACGCATTAGCTTGGGCAACAACAATTGGTGCAACCTTACAATTGATTGTTCAATATCCCAATATAAAAAAACTTGGTTATAAACTAAAACCTTGCCTAAACTTATCAAACCCACATTTTAAAGCTATAGGGGAACTTTTATTCCCTGCAATTTTAAGTTCTACCGTTGGACAAATTCATATATATGTTGATATGTTTTTCACATCTTCGATTTCAGAAGGTGCATGGACTGCGATTGGTTATGCTAATAGAATTTTTCAATTCCCTGTGGGAATTTTAGTTACAGCATTTTTAGTCCCACTATTCCCAATTTTTGCACGTCTTGCGGCAGAAAACAGATTAGATGATATTAGAAATTACTTTAACAAAGGTGTTGGAGTACTATTTTTTGCAGCAATACCAATCATCATCGGAATTATAACTGTTGGACAAGATGGTGTTCGCCTAGTATATGAACGTGGAGCATTTGATGCTACAGCTACATTTATGGTTTCCGAAGCTTTATGGTTTTTATCTGTATCTATAATTCCTTACGTATTCAGAGATTCAATAACAAGAGTTTATTACTCATTTAATGATTCCGCAACGCCGTTTATTGTCGCTTTTTCATCTGTAATCTTAAAACTTCTACTTAACTGGTTACTTATAATCAAATTAGGCTTTGGCATTGGTGGTATTACACTTTCAACTTCTTTAGTTACATTATTCAATGCAATAATTTTAGGTATTTTAATTTCTAAAAAAATAACAATGAACTATAAATCATTATTTAAAAACTTGTTAAAAATGATTGTTTCAGGTATTATAACATTTGTGGCTTGTTGGTTCTGCGCAGTAGAATTCGACAAACTTGTACAACTACCAATGATTCCGTTTGAAATTTTAAAAATATGCTTAATAGCAATTATCTGTATAGGCGTTTATTTACCATTAAATTTAGCATTTAAAATGGAATATGCTGGAGAGTTGTTTAATAGATTATCAGCAAGATTTTCAAGAAAATAAGACAATTCATATTTAGGATAAGAAGAGCTAACATTACAATATGCGATTACAAATAGGTCAAAGCATTGATAACAATAGAGTGCGTTTGGACTTTAGAAACAGTCCAGACAAACCTAAAAACACGCCTAGTTATCAAATCGAAAAATCAAAAGCCGATGAATTTGTACGCAAATATAATCACCAAGAAAAAAAACTCCTCAACTTCACAATGATTGCAAGTATCGCTTTGGGTAGTGTTAGTGCTATTATAAGTATTGCAAAACGTTCATTACGTTGGGCATTAATTGGTATACCTGCAGGAGTTCTTGCAGGTTGGGGAATTGGAACAACAGTTTCATCTATAAAGAAAAATGACCTTATGGATAAATA
>JAFUPZ010000064.1 GCA_017472545.1 bacterium
CATTTACACGAACTTCTCCACCGTGCTCAGATATAATTAAAGTTTCAGCTAATTTTTCGCCTTTTTTAATTTTTTGACCGTCTTCAACTAAAACTTTAGATCCAGTTGGAAGTGCATAAACATCACCACCAAGAACCCAAACAATACCTTGTTTATTAGCAATTCTTGAGATATTACCTTGTCTGTCTTTTCTTTCATCAGCAACGAAATCTTGGAAAACAACTTCACCTGAAATATCAGAAGTGATATCTTTTAGTGCTTTTTCCGTTAAACGAGAACCGTCACCTTTTGAAGCAGGGTCAAATTCAGCAATCGCTTGACCTGCAACAACAGTATCGCCTTTTTTAACAAGGACTCTAGCACCCATAGGAATGTGAACTTTTTCTGAACCTGATTTACCTTTAATTTCAACATCAGCTTCTTTAATAGCGATTTGTACAACATCCCCGTGGCGAGTTCTTTGTTCACGTGTTTTAACTTCAGTATTAACTGTACCGTCAATAATTGATTTTGCTTGACGAGTAACACCAGAACCTTTAAATACACCACCTGTGTGGAATGTTCTCATTGTCAACTGTGTACCGGGTTCACCGATTGATTGAGCAGCGATAATACCGATAGCTTCACCGATATCAACAGGTCTTTGAGTTGTCATTGACCAACCGTAACATTTTTGACAAATACCATATTCAAGTTCACAAGTTAGAGTTGAGCGAACTTTGATTTCTTTTAAGTTAACTGATTTGATTTTTTCCAAATCATCTCTATCTACTGTTGTATTTTTAGCAACCAATACATTACCATCAGCATCAAGAACGTCTTGAGCAATTGTTCTTCCTAGAAGTCTATCCTCTAAAGCAACAATTACATCTTCACCATCTGTAATAGCTGTTAAGTTGATGTATTTTTCAGTATGGCAGTCTTCATCTCTTATTATTACATCTTGAGCTACGTCAACAAGACGTCTTGTTAAGTAACCTGAGTCAGCTGTTTTTAGCGCAGTATCTACAAGACCTTTTCTTGCACCGTATGATGAAATAACGTATTCAGTACAAGATAGACCTTCTTTAAAGTTTGATTTAATAGGTAAGTCGATGATTTGACCTTGTGCGTCTGCCATCAAACCACGCATACCAACTAATTGTGATACTTGTGATAAGTTACCTCTCGCACCTGAGAATGCCATCATATATACTGGGTTTAATCTGTTGAAGCCTTCTACTACTTTTTCTGTTAATTTCGCAGTAGTTTCACTCCAAGTGTCGATAACTTTTGTATATCTTTCAACTTCAGTGATTTCACCTTTTAAATAACGACGTGTTGAGCGTTCGATTTCATCTTGCGCTTCTTGCAAAAGTTGTGCTTTTGCAGTTGGTACTTCTAAGTCATGGATTGAAATAGTTGTACCTGATTTTGTTGCATATTTGTAACCTAAGTTTTTAAGGTTATTAGCAAGCTCTGCTGTTTTTGCTCCACCCCATTCAAGATAAACTTGTGATAGTAATTGGTTTAGAGCTTTTTTATTCATTACCTTATTGATAAACTCAACGTGTTTTTTCTTTTTTGAGTTTTCAGGAGTTAATGTAGTCATATATTTTATTTACCTCTTTTTGTTTAATTTTTTAACTATTAATTAAGAACTATGATAAAACAGATTTTCTAACAGCTTCGTTGAAGATAATTCTTCCTGGAGTTGTTTCGATTCTGTGTCCGTTTTCATCTCTTACGATTACTTTATCGTGTAATTTAACAACGCCTGTTGCATGTGCTGCCATTACATCTGTGAAATCGTGGAAATAACCTTTGACAGGTGCATTTTGGTCTTTGATAATAGTTAAATAATACATACCAAGTACCATATCTTGAGTTGGAGTGATAATTGGTTTACCTGTTGCAGGAGCCAAGATATTGTTTGTTGCCAACATTAACATTCTTGCTTCTGCTTGAGCTTCAATTGAAAGTGGTACGTGAACAGCCATTTGGTCACCATCGAAGTCGGCGTTGAATGCTGTACATACCAATGGGTGTAATTGAATAGCTCTGCCTTCAACTAAGACTGGTTCAAATGCTTGAATACCAAGTCTGTGTAAGGTTGGAGCACGGTTTAACATAACAGGATGTCCATCTACCACCTCTTCTAAGATATCCCATACGATTGCTTCTGAGCGTTCGATTTTTTTCTTAGCTGATTTGATATTTTGAACTAAACCACGTTCAATTAATTTATTAACAACGAATGGTTTAAACAATTCGATTGCCATTTCTTTTGGAAGACCACATTGATTTAATTGTAATTGTGGGCCAACAACGATTACTGAACGACCTGAGTAGTCAACACGTTTACCAAGTAAGTTTTGTCTGAAACGACCTTGTTTACCTTCGATGATATTTGAAAGTGATTTAAGAGGTCTAGAATTTGGACCAACTACTGTTCTTCCACGTCTGCCGTTATCAATTAAAGCATCAACTGCTTCTTGAAGCATGCGTTTTTCGTTTCTAACGATAATTTCAGGTGCGCCCATTTCTAAAAGTCTTAATAAACGGTTGTTTCTGTTGATAACACGTCTATATAAGTCGTTTAAGTCTGATGTTGCAAATCTGCCACCGTCTAATTGAACCATAGGTCTTAAATCGGGTGGTGTAACAGGAAGAACATCCATTACGAACCAAGTTGGTTCAGTGCCAGATTCAATTAAAGATTCAACTAATCTTAAGCGTTTGATTAATTTAGCACGTTTTTGAACTGAACCGCCTGCTGCATCTAATTCAGAGCGAATTTCATTAGCTAATTCTTCTAGATTGATTTCGGCTAATAATTCTTTAATTACTTCAGCCCCAATTCCGACTTTAAGTTGAGTTTCTTCGTTTTCCATTATGAAATCTTCGTACTCTTCTTCTGTTAAAAGTTGGAATTTTTTGAATGGGCTATCTGCGCCATCAACTACAACATAGTTGTTGAAGTAGATGATTTGCTCTAAATCTTTTAATGTCATATCTAAAAGTAGTCCAAGATAAGATGGAATACCTTTTAAGAACCAAATGTGAGACACTGGGGCAGCAAGTTTGATGTGTCCCATTCTGTGACGTCTTACTTTTGAATCTGTAACTTCTACGCCGCAACGCTCACAAATGATGCCTTTGTGGCGTACTCTTTTATATTTTCCGCAAAAACATTCCCAGTCCTTTGTTGGTCCAAAGATTTTTTCGCAGAATAAACCGTCTCTTTCCGGTTTTAGTGTTCTGTAATTAATTGTTTCGGGTTTTGTAACTTCCCCGTATGACCATTTTTGAATCCTCTCAGGCGATGCGATTGAGATTCTTATATAATCAAAATAATCAATACTTGTAGACATTTATTCTCCTTTGATTTTAATAATCTAATTTAGTTAGTCTTTGAAGCTTGCGCTTGTGTCGAAAAAGTCGATGTTAAGTAATTCTGAATCTATATCAGAAAGTACTCTTTTTGGAGCTGATTTTCTTAAATCATCAGTGTCTGACATTAAGTCAACTTCTTCTCCACCTTTTTTAGATACTGCAATATCTAGACCAATACTTTGAAGTTCACGAACCAATACTTTGAATGATTCAGGAATACCAGGTCTTGGGATATTGTCGCCTTTTACGATTGCTTCGTAAGCACGTGATCTACCGTTTACATCGTCTGATTTGATTGTCAACATTTCTTGAAGTGTGTATGCGGCACCATAAGCTTCAAGCGCCCAAACTTCCATTTCACCGAATCTTTGACCACCAAATTGTGCTTTACCACCTAATGGTTGTTGAGTAACCAAAGAGTATGGACCAGTTGAACGAGCGTGAATTTTGTCGTCAACTAAGTGAACAAGTTTAAGAATATAAGATACACCAACAGCAATTGGTTCATCGAATGGTTCACCAGTTCTGCCGTCGTAAAGTGTAACTTTACCATCTTCTCTAACCCAATCAATACCTTTTTCTTTAATACCTTTTAAAAGCTCTGCTTTA
>JAFUPZ010000065.1 GCA_017472545.1 bacterium
ACTCGACCTTTAGAGTCGATATTTCTTGTTTGAACTATCTTCATAGTATCCTCCTTTTTTAGTAAGGTGGGCAGAGTGTCTCCACCCACCATTTTTAACTACTCATCCAACAATGTTGGATTTTCCACAACTTCTCCAGTTTCTTCAACTATTTCTGTAACAACATTTTCGTCATCAACAATTACATTGCTATCATCATTTTCTAGCACGTCATTTATATCCTCTTTTGGAGGTAAAATTGAGTTTGTAACTGTTGTTTTTCTTCCAACTTCTGAAGAGTCGTTAATATATTGATTTTCAGTATTTTTGTTATATGCAAAGATTGCTAATCTTTGTTGTTCTGTTAATCCATCCATAGATTTAGATGCTTTTGTAATAACTTTTCCTAATCTACGAATAACAGTTCTTTTTGACATTTCTTGTGGGAAATCTTTTTGTGTGTTCCTTGAAGGATCTTTAGATTTACTCCATGACTTGTCAATTTCTTCTTTTGACATAAAGCAATATCTTTTTTTGCCACTTATCAAAGTAGTAACAGCATAAGCTCCTACGATTGCTTTATTATGTCTTAAAAATGGGTTTTTGATAGGTTCAAAAACTGACAATACTTCTTCATCATCAACAATTTCAGTTTCAATACGGTCTCCTTCGTAAACAACAATTGCTTTTGTTGTATTAGGCTGAACCAATCCAGTTGATTCTAAAGCTGAAATATCACCAAAATAACTTCTAAATAAACCTAATTTTGTTCCATAAGGAATGAAATAACATTGGTCTTTAGATATATCTAAACCTTGAAGAACCATGTCTACTAAAGCTTCACCAACTGATGCGGCTGTAACTTTTTGTAAAATACCATTTTGACTTATTCTTAAATATGCTAATTTAAGATTATTGCCGTAGTTGTACCCCATTGGACAAACGATTGCTTCTTGTCCCACTAATTTAGAAAAATTATTTAAGATACTGTCAGCAATAGTTGTATCACTGATAGCGCTAGCAACTTCTTGCTTATGATTTAAAGGCTTAACTTCGTTTGCCATTATTTCTTACCTCCATCTGTACTATCATCACGTTTGTCATCAGATTGTTCTGGATCATGATGATAATGTTTGTACAAAATTTTGTTATGTTCTTCTAAAACATTTGCCACTCTTCTTTTGTAGTAATCAAATAATTGATCGTGAAATTTTTCTTTAATTTCAGATAATTTCATTTCTTCGAAATATGATTTTATTTCATCGTTATAAGTTGAAATTAAATCATCTCTTTTAATTTTGCTCAACCATACTGGGAAAGGATAAATTGAAATTGGATGATTATAATCAAAGACTAAAGGTAATGAACCTCCTAGTTTTTCAAATAAAACTTGATTTGTTAATTTATCAAAAACATGTTCTCTTCCTTTATTTGAAAGATTAAGACCTCCCAAATTAGGAGAGACCTTAACACAAATAACTTTTGGTTCTGGCATTTGCTCTTCTTGTGGTTGAGCTAATTCAGCTCTTAATTTGCTGTTTTCTTCTTGAACTGCTTTTAATTGACTTTCTAATTCAGTGATTTTCTTTTTACCAAACATTTTAATTTCCTCCTTCATCTGTTGGTGTATGTCCTAAATAATATTTAGCGCCTTCTTTTTGAACGTTTCCGAATAAGTCCATTTGTCCAGGAACAACTGGAGTAGCTTCTTGAAGATATGAAACTTGTTCTCCATTTCTATCAGTTCCGTTAACATTAAATAATGTTGCTTCAATCTTTTTAGTATTTTGAATCTTACTAGTAACTTGAGCTGTAGTATGAATTTGAGTTCTACTTTCATTACCCTTAAATTGGATTTTGATTGTAATTTCTCTTGGTTTAGTAGGATCTGTATTTAAGTCATTGATGTTTTCAATAACTCTTGATAATTCGTAATCGGCTTTAGCAATTATTTCGCCGTTGTTGATTTCCAAAAAACTTCGTTTCATTATAAGACCACCACCTTTTCGGATAATCCAACTTTTTGGATTGCATCTCTCATGTAATCTCTAACTTTGTTTTGAGATTCAAATTTCCAAGCTCCACCATCAGCTTCAAATAAAGCAATATCGCCAGTCTTGTTAACTCTTAAAAGATATAGAACTTCTTCTTGAGAGATTTCTCTAAATGTTCTAAATGCTTGTAATCTAACAATAGGTGATAAATTAACTTTTTCATTTAAACCTTGTCCTTGAGAAACTACAATTTTTTGTGAAATACCATCATCTGTCGTTTCAACAGTGTGATTAGATTGGAATCTAGATAATAGTTGAGTTAAATTAACAGTATTTTCGTTTTGAACAAATTTTGTTAATAATTGAATTAAGAATTCTTCTAAACCTAAATATCTATCAAAAGTAATATTTGGTAATAAAGGAGTTGCACAAGCAATTGAAACTGAATCTCCTTCAAAATCTGGTTCAGTAAACACTTCAACTTTGTCATATTTACATTTGACTAATAATTTCACATCTTTTAAAGTTGTGTGAGTATGAATGGCTGTAAGGTAGTCAACTAATGAAGTCAAATCATCAAAACTACGATTATAACCAATGTTGTTTTTAACTGGTTTAATTTCAGTTAATGATTTAGTAGAGAACTTTCTACCTTCTATTTCAACAATTTCGGCACCATTAGCCTTTGTAGTAAGTTCTTCAATTTTTGTAATTGCTTCTCTTGTTAAATCCATAATTTTTCCTCCTATTTGATAGCAACTTCTAAACCTTGCTTTAATGCAAAGTCTCTAACTTTTTCAATTTTCTTCATATCGTAACCTTTTATGGTTAAAGTGATTTTTGCTGGGGAAGCTACCTTATTTTTGTTTTCTCTTTCCCATGCATCAACTTTTTCTTTAATAGCTGTATCGGCATCACCTAACATTGTTTCAATTTCTTTTAATTGATTTTCAAATGTTCCGACTAACATCTCTTTAATTTGTTTTCTTGCTGTAGCAACAGTATCTTTTTTCTTACGAATATCAGTTCTTGTTGATTTAGCATCTTTGTAATCAGCTTCAGAAGTAATTACTACATCTACATGACATCCGTTGATAAATTCTTGAACGATTGCTTTGCATCCTTCAAAATCA
>JAFUPZ010000066.1 GCA_017472545.1 bacterium
AAAATCGTTTGATTGGAAATTCTGCTACAAGTTCTTTGTAAATCGCAGAATTTTTTCATAACTTCAATGCAAGATTCTATAATTTTAGGATTATTTAATAATTCTCGGACCGCTTCTTGCCTTTGTTGAATTTTTTTAATGTTTAACAACGGCTCATTAATATTTTTTTTAAGAAGTCGAGCGCCCATCGATGTTTTTGTATAATCCAAAAACCACAACAAACTTCCTTTTTTCTTCAAAAAACGTTTATTTTTTGTCAGTTCAAGAGTTTTTCTTGTGATTTCATCCATTGACAAATAGTTATCAATTTCATAATCAATAATCTCATCAAGCTTTGAACAAAAATCTTTTTGAGTCAGTTTGCAATACTGTTCAATATTAAACTTAGGGCAATCAGGACTAAAATTATCATCAAGAAGAATGGTGTTATATTTATTAATTATGTTTTCAAAATGTTCTTTTTGAGATTTCAAAATCAACACTTCGCTAGGCTCAATTTTTTCTATCTCAATTTTAGCTTCCGCATATTCGCCTTTTGTTCTATAAAATTGACCCGTTGATACATCAGCATAAGCAATATTTATCTCTTTACCACTTTTGCAAGCAGCAAGAATATAATTATTTTCATCACAATCAAGAAAATCAGCCTCGAATGTTGTGCCGGCAGTATAAATTCTTGTTAATCTTCTAAAGCTTTTGCCATTTTCATTTTTATACTCAGGACATAAACATACCCTATATCCTTCTTTTAATAATAATTTTATATACACATTTGGATTACTACTAGCATTAAATCCGCACTGCATTATATCGCCAGTTCCTTTAAAAGTTCTGGCATTAAGAATAAAGCCCGTCAATTGAGAGAAAAGTTTCGCTTCTTCAAAAAAAGTAAGGAAGAATTTACCAATTTGAAATAAGATAACGCAATCAGGATTTTCACCTTTTATGCGTAGATACTCAATTAATGTCGAGCTTTCAATACTATTTACATCCAATTCCTTAATGGAAGATAACATTCAACAAAATAAAAGCGCAAGTAAAAAGAACTTGCGCTTTATACCTTATTAGAATTGCATATCTGGATCAACAACACCAAACATTCCTTCTATTTCTTCCAAAATTGCAGAAGGTTTTCTTGCTTGATGTTTTTGAGCTGCTCGTTTAAGAGCCTCTTTTTCCTTTTCTTCAGAAGCATTAATCAAATGATAGTATCCAGTACCAGCAGGAATTAATCTACCAATGATTACATTTTCTTTAAGACCTCTTAATAAGTCTTTTTTGCCTTCGACAGCGGCTTCTGTAAGAATTCTGGTTGTTTCTTGGAATGAAGCAGCAGAGATAAATGATTCAGTGTTCAATGAAGCTTTTGTAATACCAAGCAATAATGCTTCGTATGTTGCTTCTTGACCATTATTTTCTCTCGCTCTTGCATTTTCAGCTTCAATCACTTTAAGCTCAACTAATTCGCCAGGAAGAAGTTTTGTTGTACCAGAATCAACTACTTTAACTTTTTTAATCATTTGACGAACAATAACTTCAACGTGTTTATCAGAAATTTCAACACCTTGAGAACGATATACTCTTTGAACTTCGTCTACAAGATATTGTTGAGCAGCATTCGCTCCTCTTAATCTGATAACGTCATGTGGATTCATTGAACCAGAAGTTAGGGCGTCACCTTTTTTGATTTGTTGTTTATTATTTACAATAACAGTTGCTTCAATTGGATATTTGATTTCTGTTCTGCCATTTTCGTTTTCAATGTATAGTCTTAAAACATCATCTTCATATTCAATAACAGCAACACCATCTTCTTCAGCTGCAATTGCACTGTCTTTTGGTTTTCTTGCTTCTAAAAGTTCTTCTACACGAGGAAGACCTTGAACAATGTCACCTGTTTTTTGTCTTTCGAATACTAATGTTGCAAGCAAGTCGCCTCTTAGGATTAATGCAGAGTTATCAACTTGAAGCATTGCCCCAGGAGAGATTAAGTGTGGACGACCAACTCTAACAACAACTGATTTAGCGTCTGCTTTAACAACTTTACCAGAGAATGGTGTAGTTTCGTTTTCTGAAACTTTTTGATCAATTGTTACGTATTCGCCAACTTTAACAATTGCTTTTGAAGTCAATTGAATTGTTTCTTCGTAATTATCTGAAACAAGAAGAAGTCTTCTTAAATCAGCGTCTTTAGAATTAATTGAAGCAACAGAATCATTAACTGCTAATACTTGAGTTTTTGTAACAGGAGTTTTTGGTCCGATAATTTGACCATTTTCAACTAAAAGTTCTGTTTGAGTAGATGATAAACCACGAGAACCATCTTCTTGTTCACGACGAACAATAAGAGTTTCTAATACAACGATTTTTAAATCACCTTTATTATCAAGCTCAACCATACCTTTTAAGTGTGAAATGTAACCTGACATTGATAATACAAGAGATGTTCTAGTTAATACTGCACCATCAAGATTTCTAACTCTAGCACCATCTTTAAATTGAACTTGAGTAATTGGAACAAGCTCAATTGCTTCGTCAGTTGCTTCAAACTTAATTGATGCTTCTTTTTGTTCAATATCAAACGCTTGAATTGGTCTGATTAAGATTTGAACAGGTTGTCCATCTGGAGTTTCATCATCCATAACGTCTTCTGTTAATTCTTCATCAAGATCATCAAGTTCCATCATGTCTGATTCGTTTTCAACGATTGTAACGATAGAATCAACTTTAGCTTTGATTTTACCAGCAACAACAGTTCCTGCTTTAACCACTTCACCTTCGCCAACTTTTAAATCGTTGATTGAATCAAGGGTATGTAATTCACCAGGGCGAACTACGATTTCATGAATAATATCGTTAAATTCTTTAATTTCAACGATACCAGCAATATGAGTGTAGATATCTTTTACAACTTCGGTGCCAGCTTCAACGTAAGTTCCTGATTCAACAAGTTTAAGACTTGCATCTTTTGAAATTTGATGAATTTCTTCAGGAATAAACACCAATTGACCAGGAGTAATAACAACTTGGTTTTCATCAACTTCAAGTCCGTTATATCTGATTTCACCAGATGATTCAACTTTGTATGTTTCATCAATAAGTTCAGCAATAATCATGCCATTTTCAACTGTTGTATCAATAGGACATTTAACGATATATTTTTCACCTGTTTCTGGAACTGTCCATAGTTGTTCTTTTTTAGTTTGTTCAAATACAGCATTTGATGCTTGAATAGAAGCAATTACGATTGTAAGTTCTTTACCTGAAACAATCTTTTTAATTTTCTTTCCTTCAAATTTAACTTCTTCAATTTGAAGAGCATCATTAACACGAACTTCACCGCCATGTTCAGAAATAATTAAAGTTTCAGCAAGTTTTTCGCCTTTTTTAATTTTTTGACCATCTTCAACTAAAACCTTTGAACCAGCAGGAAGAGCGTAAACATCGCCACCAAGAACCCAAACAATGCCTTGTTTGTTAGCAATTCTTGAAATGTTGCCTTGTCTATCTTTTCTTTCGTCTGCAACAAAGTCTTCAAATACAACTTCACCGCTAATATCAGAAGTGATATCTTTAAGAGCTTTTTCAGTTAAACGAGAACCATCGCCTTTTGAAGCTGGGTCAAACTCAGCAATTGCTTGACCTGCAACTACTTCGTCACCTTTTTTAACTAAAACTCTTGCGCCCATTGGAATGTGAACTTTTTCAGAATCTTTTTTGCCTTTAATTTCAACATCAGCTTCTTTAATTGCAATTTGTACAACATCCCCGTGACGAGTTCTTTGTTCTTTAGTTTTAACTTCAGTGTTAACTACACCATCAACAGTAACTTTTGCTTGACGAGTAACACCAGAACCTTTGAATACACCACCTGTGTGGAATGTTCTCATTGTCAATTGCGTACCAGGTTCACCGATTGATTGAGCAGCGATAATACCGATTGCTTCACCAATATCAACTGGTCTTTGAGTAGTCATTGACCAACCATAACATTTTTGACAAATGCCATATTCTAGTTCGCAAGTTAAAGTAGAGCGTACTTTAATTTCTTTCAAGTTAACAGATTTAATTTTTTCTAAATCATCTCTATCAACTGTTGTATTTTTAGCAACTAAAACATTACCATCAGCATCTAATACATCTTGAGCAATTGTTCTGCCAAGAAGTCTATCTTCCAGTGCAACGATAACATCTTCACCATCAGTGATTGCTGTTAAGTTGATATATTTTTCAGTATGACAGTCTTCTTCTCTGATGATTACATCTTGAGCAACATCAACAAGACGTCTTGTTAAGTAACCTGAGTCAGCTGTTTTTAGGGCTGTATCTACAAGACCTTTTCTTGCACCATAAGATGAAATAACGTATTCAGTACAAGATAGACCTTCTTTAAAGTTTGATTTAATAGGCAAGTCGATGATTTGACCTTGCGCATCAGCCATCAAACCACGCATACCAACTAATTGAGATACTTGTGACAAGTTACCTCTCGCTCCAGAGAATGCCATCATATAAACTGGATTTAATCTATTGAAACCTTCAACAACTTTTTCGGTTAATTTTGCAGTTGTTTCGCTCCAAGTATCGATAACTTTTGTATATCTTTCAACTTCTGTAATTTCACCTTTTAAATAACGGCGAGTAGAACGTTCAATTTCATCTTGAGCTTCTTGAAGAAGTTGTGCTTTTGCTGTTGGTACTTCTAAGTCGTGGATTGAAATAGTTGTACCTGATTTAGTTGCATATTTATAACCTAAGTTTTTTAAGTTATTGGCTAATTCAGCCGTTTTCGCTCCACCCCATTCAAGATAAACTTGAGATAAAAGTTGGTTAAGAGCTTTTTTATTCATTACCTTATTGATAAACTCAACGTGTTTTTTCTTTTTTGAGCTTTCAGGAGTTATTGTAGTCATTATTTTATTTACCTCTTTTGTTTAATTTACTATTAACAAACTATGCTAGAACTGATTTTCTAACTGCTTCATTGAAGATAATTCTTCCTGGAGTAGTTTCAATTCTGTTACCATTTTCATCTCTTACAATAACTTTATCGTGTAATTTTAGAACGCCTGTAGCATGTGCTGCCATTACATCTGTAAAGTCATGGAAGTAACCTTTTAATGGTGCATTTGGATCTTTGATAATAGTTAAATAATACATACCAAGTACCATATCTTGTGTTGGAGTGATAATTGGTTTACCTGTTGCAGGAGCTAAGATGTTATTTGTAGCTAACATTAACATTCTTGCTTCTGCTTGAGCTTCAATTGAAAGTGGTACGTGAACAGCCATTTGGTCACCATCGAAGTCAGCGTTGAATGCTGTACATACTAATGGGTGAAGCTGAATTGCTCTACCTTCAACTAAAACTGGTTCAAATGCTTGAATACCAAGTCTGTGTAAGGTTGGAGCACGGTTTAACATAACTGGGTGTCCATCTACTACTTCTTCTAAGATATCCCAAACGATTGCTTCTGAGCGTTCGATTTTCTTCTTAGCAGATTTAATATTTTGAACTAAACCACGTTCAATTAATTTATTAACTACGAATGGCTTGAATAATTCAATCGCCATTTCTTTTGGTAAACCACATTGGTTTAATTGAAGTTGTGGACCAACTACGATTACTGAACGACCAGAATAGTCAACACGTTTACCTAATAAGTTTTGACGGAAACG
>JAFUPZ010000067.1 GCA_017472545.1 bacterium
TGGCGGGAACGACGAGGCTCGAACTCGCGACCTCATGCGTGACAGGCATGCGCTCTAACCAAACTGAGCTACGCTCCCATAAATTTTGGTTACTTCTTTATTATATTTGCTGAAAAATAAATTGCAACAACTTTTTTCAAATTTTCTAAAAATTTTGGCAAATTTATTTTTTACCCTTTTTATTACCTATATGATTACACCAATAAATCAATCTCAATATACCCCAAACTTCACCGCAAGATGTCCAGAAATTCGTGATGCAGAATGGGTTTGCCGCGTTATCAATCATACCTTCCCACATTATTCAACAACTAAACAACAAATTAGAATAATAAATCTGCTCAAACGAAATAGAAGTGAAATCAAATACGAAAAAACTCCTAAAGTACTTGCTGAAGTCTATGAAATCTTTGAAAACTATATTCCCAAAATTACAAACTCTAAACTTGCAAAACAACTCACTTCAATAAAAGAAATGCTTGAAAAAACTTCTACCAAACGTTTTACCGCAGAAAGAAGAATGGGTGGAAATAAAACATTTGAAAGTCTTTATCTTATGGAAATGTTTAAATTTGGAAACTGCACTGAATCTGCAATAATCGCAGAACTTATCCTAAAAATGAACGGAATACAAAACGCATGTTGCGCTTCTCTAAATAAAGGACTCAAAAGAATGCCAATCACTGAATGGACAGACCTTGACCATTTAATATGTGTATTCAACAAAGACGGTTCAATCTTCACTGGAACCCCATCAAAACACACTATCGTCATCGACCCTTGGCTTAATATAGCTGGCTTTGCAAAAGACATGGAAAGGTTTTACCGAAACGAATTTTCCCACTTTTTTAAACTAGATCCTGATGAAGTTTTCAAATATGAACCTGCATATATTGTAGACATCTCAGATTTTGCAATGTCTAAAGTCAAAGATAAATATCATCCATTTATATTTAAAAATCCTTTTAGAAAATTTATGCAAAGGGTAAATGATAATAAATAAATTCCAGATTCGGATATTTTTACAGAAAAGAAAGCCTTAGTCCTAGAACTAAGGCTAAAAATTGAATTGTAAAAACTTTTATTTATTAATCAACATACAAAGGTGCCAATTTCTTAGATTGTTGTGGAATTACACCTTCTTCAATTGATACATATACTCTGTAATCGATTTCAGAGAAACAATTATCAATAGATTCTAATTCAGCTAATTTAGTTTCATCAATTGAACCAGCATCGATCATATCCGCAATAAAGCTAAATCTTTCAACGTGTTCATTGAATCTATCAGTTGCATAATCCTTAGCTTGCCATGTTGTAATCAAGAACGGCCAATCTGAACTTTGTAACAACAAGTTTTCTCTAGCTAATTGATTCAATGCTCTGTGTAATAATTTATCCTCTGGAATTTCTTGGTATCTATCAGCAATTGCTGTAATACGTTTTTCACAAGAGTGAATAATTGGCCACATCCATTCTGTTAAGTGGTTATTCCATACATAGAAGTGACCACCTTGTCCCCAAGAAGATTCAGGAATTTGAATTGCTTCTGTAGGTGGATGAGCATGCAAGTATTCACCTGCAGTCATTCTATCAACTTGTGGAATATATTGGTGGAATTTTTTAACAACTTGTTTAATAAATTCAACACCTTCAAACCACCAGTGACCAAATAATTCAGTATCAAATGATACCATAACCAAACCTTCTTTATTTTTAGCAAGTTTGTAATCATTTAACAAGTGATAAATCATTGTTGTATAATGATCAGAATTCTCATTGATTTTATTCATTGCTAAAACTGGGTCATAAAGCATTTTATCACCTAAATCTGTAGTTGGTGATGTAATTCTCCAGTAGTGCATGCCAGATTTATCATCTTTTTTATGGAATTCTCTAAAGCAACCGTCACCAGGATAACCATCTGCAGCTGACCAAACTTGATAACCAGCTCTATCATTACGTCCCATAACTGCAACTTGTGCATCCGGTAACCAATAAGCAGCATATGTATCATAACCAGTCGCAGGTCTTTCTGGTAATGGAATGTACTCAATATTTCCATACATACCAATCACACGTCTATTTCCTATTGAATTTCCACCTTCTATTACGTGAGATTCTGTAAAGAAATAATTAATATCATTATTTTGCAAAGTCACTTCAA
>JAFUPZ010000068.1 GCA_017472545.1 bacterium
CCACACGCATATATTGAATGATAAGTACCCGAAATCCAAATAGTTCCGTTTGGTTTTAAAACTCTGCGACAAGCATTTATCCAACGAGAATGAAACTCTAAATCTTTGTCAAAACCTTTGCTTTTATCCCATTCCCCTTTATTGACAGAAACAACTTTGCCCGCTTGACAGGTTATTCCACCGTTTGAAAGCATATAAGGTGGGTCAGCAAAAATCATATCAACGGACTCCGGCGTTGCTTTTTCTAAAATCTCAATGCAATCCCCTAAAAATAGCTGTATATTATCTTTTTCGTAATACTTAAGCATGTTTTTATTATATCAAAAACACACGACAAATTTGGTCATTTTAATTTCGTTGTCGACATTTGAATTTTAACTGTCGGACAGTTCAAATTCAAAAGAAAAAATTCTCATTTTTCAGTCAGAAATTCTCAGCCTGCAAGACAATGGGTATCCAGCCTCAGCTCACTCGCGCGATTCGAACATAATGTTCTCACCATCTCTACCAAAACAAAAAAATACCCACTCCGTGGTGGGTATTTTTTTATTCTGGGGCGGAAGGATTCGAACCTCCGAGATGGCTGGACCAAAACCAGCTGCCTTACCACTTGGCGACGCCCCAATGTTTCGGCTACATTTCTTATTCTATTCGGTAAAAATTTATTGTCAATAATAATTTTTTTATTCCTTTTTGTAACAATTTGTTGCGTAGGTCTAATTATTTGTAAATTCTACACCTTCACCAGCATTACTCTCTGTATGAATATTAGTTATTTAACATATCAACCAAACATTTATCCAAGCTCTCGTAAATCCACTGCGAAACCATCATTTACTGGTGGTATTATCCCTGAAGCTTTAACCCATGTTAATATTGGCTCTAAAGCTGACGGCTTTGTCGGTAAAATCCGCGTTCGTATCGCTGATGGTGGAGAAGCTATCTTAAATGTCTTCAAAAAACGTACTAATACAAATGCCGAAAATTACAAAATTGTTAATGACTACAATGAACTTATCGGCGAAATGGATTTGGTAATCAAAAAAATTACAGATTATCAACGCTATGACTCAACTGCAAAAGATCCTAGCCATGTTTTTGTTGATATGCTCAAAAACTACACTCGTCCAGGAACTCCTGACCATAACCCTAATATCATTTACCACAAAGATATTGGCACAAGATTGCTTCAAATCGCTCAACGCCGTAGTGACGAAGCCTTATGTAATGGAGAAATGCGCCTGAATGCAAAAGGTGAATCAAGAGAATGGTACTTTGATGTGATTGGAATGAAACAACTACATCCACCTTCAAAATCAATGTATCATTTCCAAATTCATAATCCGAATTTGTTGTATCTTCCTGCTGAAGCTAAAGAGCCTTTATCAAGGTTGCACGGTGGTTTATAGCGGAAGTTTCAGCTTCTTACTAAGAGCTTTTCTTAATAAACGTCCAATTAAATAGCCGCTTTCTGTCATCCCAACCATTGGTATCCAACACATAGATAGTGCTGTCAATCCTGGTAAATGAGGAACAATACCTTGTTTAGTGGCTTCTTTTGCTTTTGTTCCAACTGCGGTAAAGATACTTTGGTTTTTGCTTTTCGCGATTTGTGCTCCCTCTTTCCAGCCTTTTTTCAAGTCTTTTGGAAAGTTACGCGTTGCAACAATGTCAGTACCAATAATTCTGGCCTGACGCCTCATATGAGTGTATATTTTCCTTAATACTTTCATAAGACTATAACCTTGTAACTTTCCCTATATACATAAAGTTTTATTTTGCTGATTTATTGCTTTTGAAAATCTATTTGTAACAAATTCGTAAAGCTGAAAAAACTGGATAGTCTGTTTTTTTAATATATTTGACTTATACATCTTTCATACGATTACACTTTTATGTTTTTTATGGTATTTTTTTAGTATGAATAATACGTTTAAAATTATATTGTTTGCAGCTACATTTTTAATAATGTTATGTTTGGGTATTTTTGGATTATCAAAGTTGAAAGTTGATGATTTTCATAAGGCTGCAATTATTTTTGTTGTAGATTCTTCAGCTTCAAATCAGAAGAATTTACCTGCCCAAAAAATGTTAATTAGACAATTGTGTTCAATGTTGGACCCTGAAGATCATATTAAGATTTTAAGAGTTTCTGAAGATTCTTATTTGATTTATGAAGGTTCTCCTCAATCTAGTTCTGATGTTCGTAAATCAATGGAAAAATTTACTCAATTAGATACGAGTGAATATGGTACGGCTTATGGTTTAGCTTTGGATAAGGCGTTCAAACATGCGATGACAATGGATAAAGAGGGTTATATTCCTGCTGTTGTTGTTATTGGTGATTTGGAAAATGAAGGTTCTACTGATAAGCAAATTGATTGGGAAACTTTACCTGAAGACGTTTCTAATATCAAAAATCAAGCAGATGATTTTGCTATGATGTTTTTATATGCTTCTCCTGAAAAATTGGATTTAGTAAAAGAAAAATTAGGTCCTGTTTTAGGTGAAAACCATCTTATTATTGGTAATGAAGTAGCATCAAGCAAGTCATTAAGAAGATTTTTAAACGCTATTGGAAGGTAGTTAAACATGAATGTTATTATAAAATTCGGTAACAACATTAAGGAATTTGAAAACCAAGATACTATTATAATTGGTGGTTCTGTTGGTTGCGATTTTGTTGTGGAAGATTTGGGGCAAGATGTTTTAAAAATGGTTTTTGCTCCTAAATATAATAACTATGTTTTGATGAATGTGTCTCAAACTCGTGAGATATTATGCAATAATAAGGTATTTTCAAAGATTCTTGTAACACCACAATTTACTCTTTCTGGCCCAAAATTTTCAATGCCAGTAGAAATAGAAGTGAAAGCGGCTGTAGCAAGTTCTGTTGTTAATGATAATCAGGAGATGTCTATGCAAAATAGTAATTTTAAAACAAATTCTCAACAAGCTAATAGAGTTGTTACGCAAGCTACAGGTAGCGGTGATGTTGAAAGTCAAAGAATTGCCATCATTAAAGAGATTGGTTTTAAACTTTTAGAATTGAAGGCAAATATCAGATCTGCAGGAGTTACTAATTTTGTATTGAATGTAGCTATGGTAATTTTGTCTGTGGTTTCATCTTTTGCGATAACAAACTTTTTGTTAGGACTTAAAATTGATAATTCATCTTCTGTGTTGAATTTGACAACTAATTTTGGATTTTTAATATGTGTAACAACAATTGTTGCAGCAATATGTTTGATTTTGAAACAGGGTGTATATTCATTATTAGATTTTAATCAAAACAAAAGATTTGGAGATTCTGATATTGCTCAAAAATCAATTATTGCAATTTCAGGGATATTCTTGTTTGTAGTTTATGTTATGAACTTGTTTTATTACAAATCAATTCCTGGATTCTTAGCTGCTTCAATATTTATTTCATTATTATTTGTTGGGGCTTTAGCTACTGTTACTGTTGGAAGCGGATATTTTAAATTCCAAATTAAAAATTACAAACAGCACCTTCAAGCATGTGAATATAGAGAAGATTTTGAAAATGTTATGAAAAGCTACAGAGTTTTCATCTCTGATTATGTAAACAAGTTAAGTCAAAATAAAATAAATTCAGTTAAGAGCAATTTGGTTAATAATCAAATGAAAATGGTTGTTGAATCATTTATTGGTCTTTTGACTGCTCCATTTTTGGCCTATGGTGTATCTAATACATTGGCTAGTTGTTTCCCTGAAGCTGCAAACTGGGTTCGTATTTCAGGTTTGAGATTCAGTCCGATATTCTTGGTATTAGCATCATTTTTGATTATTTTTGCGTTTTTCTCATTTGTTAGAGCGTTTACTATTGGAAAACAAATTAAGGCTTCTGAAATTATCAAATTTGATGGTTTCCACGATTATAGTAGTCATGGTGTAACTGTTCTTGGTTTGGATTCTATGAGAAGTTTAGAACGCGAGAAAAACGTTGTTATGTTTATTGCATGTTTCATTATTTTGATAGAATTTACTATGAACGTTTCATATTTTGTGACTGAAATAGGCGGAGATATTCAAGGTATGTTCTTGAGTTTTGTTACAGCTCTTGTTCCTACTGCGTTGTTGATTGCAGAAACTCACATGCTTAGTGCTACAATGTTTAAAATTAATAATTATAGTGAATTGTTAGAAACTTTGGATTAGATCTTCATGGGTAGATTTATTTGGACTGTCGGAATAATTATATTTGTATTAACAACGGTTATTGTTGTTTCTGTTGATACAAGTCAGACACGCCGTGTAAGGTTTAGTAATCAAGATTTCGCGATTAAAAATGACGCAAGTGATTTGAATGCGACAGGTACTAATATTCAACTTAGTGATACCAATATTACAAACAAACAAATTTCTGCTAATTCAAATCTGAAATTGAGTTCGTCTGATTTGAAGGTTAAATCTTCTGATATTGATTTGAATTCAACAAAAATAAATTCATCATCTACAAAGTTTTCAGGTCAAGGTACTAAATTTGATGATAATACAAGATATTCAACACAAAAATCAAAGTATGATGATTACGATATAGATTTGGAAGATAAGCCTACTCGTTTGACAAATAATTCGACTATTGATTACAAGAACTTGGATACTGAGCAGTTAGATATAGCAATGAATAATGCTAAAAATAGGTCTAATCAGTCTACAGATATTAGTAATCAACCGTTTAGGCAAATGCACGTTGATCGTTATGAATACGAAAATATAGACTGGAATACTTGGAGAAGTAATTTCGTAAATAAGATATTAGATGATAGTTTGGCTATTCGCTCTTTAGATAATTATAAAAACGGCTCTTGGTTCTATTATTCTTTTGATGTAAGTAGTGTTGGCAAAATTTCAAATATAACGATTAAATCTATTCACTTGTCTGATGAGGATAAGGAAAAAGTAGCTGAATTGATTAAAAGTTATGAATATAAAAATATAACAAAATTCCCAAAAAATACTAGACGTTCGACCGCTAAAGTTTCAGCCGTAATGATGCTTTCTACAGAAACTCAGCATTCAAAACCTAGTGATTTTAATGACTTTGAGCGTATAAAATTTAAGGTTAAATAATTTACTTAAATATTTCTAGAAAATTCTCGAAAAATGAAGGTTTTTCTTTGAAAATTGTTGGTTTTGTAATATCTAGATGTGCTGTTTTGGCAACTTCTTTTTGTACCTGCTCAAATGGAATTTGTAATAATTTTTTGATGGCATCATCGTCAGCAAGTTTCATACTAACTCCAGAACCAATAATGCTATAAGGGTTTTCCTTATCACTCCAATATATATTTATTTCTCTTTGGTATGTTCTATCATTATGATTGGCTTGATTTACTACAGATTTAAAATCAGACTCTATTGTTATGTTGTGAAGGCTTCGTAATTTTTTTATTAATGGAGAATGTTCAATCATTGTTATGATTCTGTTATGAACGTTGCCTTCAATAGTTAGTTCTCCAAAAGGTTTTGTGTTTCCTATAGGTTGTGGGGTTATTTTTTTTACAATATCTTCTGCATTTGCAATTTGTTCGTATAAACAAGAACGAACTTCGCTTACAAAAGAATTTTCTTTAGAAAGGTCATTAGATCTCGTATTTATACGTTCAATATTTGTATTTAGAGGGTGTTTGAATACAACTTTGTTATTGCTTTCAATAGCTATTCCTGCAACAGGTTCGCTAAATATGTTTTTCCCAAATTTGAAATAACCTAAGACTATATTTACCAAGTTGTTTTGTTCTTGGTTTTGTCGAACTTTTTCAAGCATTTTCTCTGGTAATATTGTTCCATATCGAGATACAAACACGTCATTTGTTCCTACTCCGAAACGTAAAATCTCTTCATGCTGTTTTAAAATTGCTGGCAAATCCTGTACAATATTCTGCTTAAATTTAAGCGCAGTAAAGCTTTGGGGTGTATATTTATTATTTATTTCCACTTACATATCCTCTTGTATATAGTCTAATTCTATTTTGCATAAAAAAAGAAGGTTTGTAAACCTTCTTTTTTAAATTATTAAAATTCTTTTCCTGTCATAATCGTTACGACTTTTTGGAAAATTTGGTCTTTTCTAAGATCCGCCCAACTATCGTATAGTGCTCTATGAGGCTCAAAACCTGCTCTTGTAACACGTAAGAATAATTGGCGTTGTGGTTCATCTAAGAAATGAATCATAACTTCTTCAGGTTTGTTAGGAACTCTCAAACTTACAGCTTTTGTTACAAGTTTTGGATTTTCATTTGTTCCAGCGTTTTCCATAGAACGAATGAATGTCAAAGGTGGGGTTTCAAGTCTTTGAGTAATTTTATTCATATAGTCTTTGCCACGGAATACGCTAATTTTTCTACGTCCGTCAAAGTTTTCAAGTTTCTTTTCTGTTCCAACAGGTAGGTGTTTATATAGGTAATTTAAGACATCGTCCCCTTTGCCTTGATAGCTAAGAATTTCTTCTGCAATTTCTGTAGCAATATCTTTACCTTTTATAGCTACTTCTTCCATTGATTGTGCAGCTGAAGTCATAAGACCTTGAATAGGTTTGCTGTTTGCGATGCCTCCAAATGCAACTGGATAAACTTTCATATTTTATTTTCCTTTCCGGTGATAGTTCGTTTGGGTTAACGATATTTATATTAGGTATGCTTAATTTGTTCTATATAATACTTGTAAAAAATATTTTTTGCTACTCTTTTAGTAGAAATATTACAAATTTGTAATAAATTCATATTCTCGTACCACCTCTTTTTTTTAGCTATGTGATATGATGTTGTCATGATAAAAGAAGAGATTGAAAATTTACTATTAGCAGATGAAAAAGCTCTAGATGTAAATGGTATTAATTCGTCTATGATGCGTCGTTTAGATGATTATATTTTGGATGTTGCTCAGTCAGAGTGTAGTATTACGCCTGAGGTTTTCAATATTTATAAAAAGTTTGTATCTATGAAGCAAGAAGCACCTGAAGGCATGAAAAACGAGCTTTTTTCTGTGATGAAAAATTATATTAAGGAAAAATCTTCTAATGGAGAATTTTTAGATGCTCTTTTTATGTCTAGATTTTTAGCTGTAAAATCAAAATTATCAGCTGGAAGTTACTATGAAATGGGTGAAATTCTTGCAAATCTTGGACAATTGGATTTATCTTTAGAGTTTATCAAATTGTATGAGAAATTTGAAACTAACAAGCCTCTTAGGATTCTTTCTTTGGCAAATTACTATAATTTGCATATGAAAGACTATAAATCAGCAATAAAGTATTATGAGCAATATTTAAAAGTTGATGAAACAAAGGCTGTTGTATATACGATTGTTGCAAGTTTGTATGCAAAAGTATACGGAGAAATAAGTTTAAAAGATCAAATTCATTATTTTGAAAGAGCGTATAGGCTAAAACCAAAAGATAGATTAGTGTTGCATGGTTTGGCTTTTGGATATGAAAAGCTAGGTGATAAAGTAAAAGCAAACAGATATTACCAAGAACTACTAAAATGTGATGCAACACCAACGGATTATTATAATTATGGTGCGTTTTTGATTAACTGTGGTGAGTTTGAACTTGGGCATAGATATTTTGCAAGAAGGTTTGAAACTGGTGATAAAAATTTAATTTATCCATTGGATATTCAAAAAAAATGGGATTTTAAAACTGATATTTCTGACAAAACTCTACTCGTACATTTTGAGCAAGGTTTTGGGGATACATTTATGTATTGCCGTTTTGTTCCAATGATGAGAGGAATTGCCAAGAAAATAATTTTTGTTGTGCAGGATGAAGTTTTTGAATTAATTAAAGATTCTAAGATAATGACTGGGATTAAATTGTTATCAAATAAAGAAGATTTATCAGCTGTTAAATACGATGTTAGTATGGCATTATTAGATGTTCCATTAGTTTTGGGTATTCGTAGTGAGAATATCCCTGCGCAAAAGTATCTGAAGGTATCCTCTACAAAGGTTAAACAGTACGCAAAAGAATATATAAAACCTACTAAAAATATAAAAGTTGGTTTAGCTTACCAAGGAGATAAGGCAGCGAATTATAATGGTAGAGATATTGATTTAGCAAGGTTCAATAGAATATTTGCGCTTAAAGGTTTTGATTTTTATTCTTTGTCTAAGGAAGTTGAAGATAGTGAACATGTGATTTCCTTAGGGGATACATTTGAAGATTTTACAGATACAGCTTGTGCGATTAAAAATATGGATATTGTCATATCAACGGATAATGTAATTTTAAACTTGGCTGGGGCTTTGGGTGTAAAAAGCTACGGATTATTCAATAAGCATCCAAATTTTAGGTGGTATAAACTTAGTGGTGATAATGTAGGTTGGTATGAATCGGTTAAGGCTATTCAAGTTGAAGAAAACAATTGCTGGTCTAGTGTTTTTTCAGAGTTGATAAATATTTTGAGTGAATATAAAAAATAGGTAGCAAAAAATATTTTTAGAGGTTTTCATGCTTTTGTTATGAAAATAAATCAAATATCATTTGGCCAAACATTTATAAATAGTACATTTCAAAATTTATCCCAAGAAAATAAAGAAAAATTGGGTCCATCAATTGCGATTGGTGAATATTATCCAATGGATATTTTTATGGGTGCAAGAAACAGCAAAGAATTAGTTGTAGAAATGACAAGGGCTAGCGAATGGGATTATTTGCTAAGCTCTGGGGAGCTTGAGCCGACAGAAGAAAATATTGCATGTTATCAAATGCAAAAGGCTTTTGAAGCGGTGATGGAAGCAATTCATGGCAAAAAGAAATACCCAGTAGAAAAATTAGTTATAAAAGATTTAGATAAATTAGATTCAAGAGATATTATTCACAAAATCGTTGATGCTGTTGATGCTTATAATGAGAAGCATAGAAAACTTTTTGAAAATTAATGTATTGTGGTAATGAAAAGTTTTTTATATTACTATTGGGAAGTGTCATTAGAGGTTATAAATGAAAACAAGTAAAGTAAATTATTTCACAATGGTAAGGAACAACCTAACACAAGTTGGGCAGGTTGCTAACGTAGAAATAATTGATGCGAAATTGGATAATCCAAAAACCCCAGTATATCAAAGACGTTTTCCTAATAGATTAATTGCATTATCGTATAGAACCAAACCTTCGGAAAATGTTATTGTAGATACTGTAGAGATAGTTTCATCAAAAGGGGTAGAGGCCGTAAAAACTACAACATTAACCAAATTAACAAAAGGTGAAAGTGCACAATATTTGCAGGTAATAACTAAAAAATTCATAGATGACTTGGGTAATGTAGCTAGAACCTTGACAAAACAAAGGTTTATCAGGTAGAAAATAAAAGACTTGATTTTTAATATTTAGCGTAGATAATTAATTATGCAAAGCGAAATATCGCGGGATGGAGCAGCTTGGTAGCTCGTCGGGCTCATAACCCGAAGGTCGTTGGTTCAAATCCAGCTCCCGCAACCATTTAACAAAAAAGACCTCTTTCGAGGTCTTTTTTGTTGTGTAATTTGTATTTCCCTAACCTTTAATTGCGCCCCAAGCTTTCACATCTGCGCGTTCATATCGGATTAAATAATATGAACCTGATGGTATCCACTCAATTGATGCCTCTTGATATATGTCCTGCTCATCATTTATTGGTGGCATTCCTTGTCTCGCGCGTTTTTTATTTGTTTTTGCAATTTCTTTTTCTTCTTTTTTCTTACGTTTTAAAGATTTTTTGTCACGAACTTGCTCATATTGTGACATGTCCACTTCGACTTTAAATACTGGAATTATTGCAATTGCTTGTTTTGACTGGATTAATATAAAGAAATCTCTTTCATCTGATAATGCAAGTTCATAGTGTCCTGGTGCAATAGTATTTCCTTGAGCATCTTTTAATTCATCAACAAGTGAAAGTGTCGGATAAGAGGATTCTCTCAATCCATATTTATAAAATGATTGAGTGCCGTCTAAAATCCCTGCAGTAATCTGCGGTTCTAGCGGATAAACTCTGGTTTCAGA
>JAFUPZ010000069.1 GCA_017472545.1 bacterium
AATAACTTGTCTAACGTTCAAACTACTGGTTACAAAGATATTACTTTTGAACAAATTTTGAAAGAGGACGGTTATTTGACTGGTGCTGTTAGAACTAACTACACACAAGGTTCTATCAGAATAACAAGCAATCCTTATGATGTGGCAATTGATGGTGCTGGATATATTCCTGTAGTTTCACCTTCAGGTGAAGTTCAATACACTCGTGATGGTGCTTTCCGTCAAGGCAAAGATGGTTATTTGACAACTCGTGACGGTTGGATTGTGGGTGAGGGTATTCAAATCCCTTCTAACTGTTTCAAATTCGAGATTAAACAAAATGGCGATGTAATGGCTTATGATGCAAGAGGCGCTAAAGCAAGAAAAGTTGGTACAATTCCGCTTGTAAGATTTGATAATCCTGCAGGTATGGAAACTACTGATATGAACAGATTAAAACCAACTGATGACGCTGGCGAAGCTAGACTTGTTAAAAATCACGACTGTATCAAGCAAAATAATTTGGAACAATCAAACGTAAGTATTTATCGTTCAGCAACAGATTTGTTGAGGTTAAATGCGTCAATGCTTGCAAGTATGCAAATGATTAAACTTGCAGACAGTATGTACAACAAAGCAATTAATATCAGAGAAGCTTAATAACTAACGAAAGGTTTTAATACAATGTATACTTCACTAGACAGTATGGGCAAGGTTTCATTAATGATGGATTTGATTTCTCAAAGACAAAGAGCTTTGGGTTCAAACGTTGCGAACGTGAATACTCCTGGTTATATCAGACAAGATATTAATTTTGGACAGTATTTAAGTACAATGAATAGTCCTTTAGAAACAAGACTTTCTGAAAAATTAGGGCCATCAGCGATTGCTATGGATAGAACAGAAGAGCCAGTAAATGCTGCACATGAACTTTTACAAATGCAAGAAAACTCTATTTTATATTCAATGGCAACAAGAAGAATGACAAATATTGTTACAGAAATGAAAACAGTAATTAACGTTGGTAAATAATAAATAAGGCGGTGAACACAAATGGGTATAATGGATACAATTGATATAGGTGCAAAAGCTCTCCAAGTACATGGAAAGCGTATCGACATCCACGCAAAAAACATTGCGAACTTGGATACACCTAACTATGTTAGAAAAATCCCTGTGTTAAACGCAGTTGACGATGTTTCATTTCATGGTTTGATGAATGCTATGAAAGAAGATGTTTTTGGTGTTGGGACATTACCTTATTTGCAAGGTGGGGTTAATTTTTCAGGTGTTGTAGAGGATCCGACATTGGGTCATAAAATCTACAAACCAGGTCACCCTGATGCAGATGAAAACGGTTATGTTAGAGCCTCAAACGTTAATGCAATGGTAGATATTGCCGATGCATTGGTTGCTCAACGTGCTTATGAAGCTAACTTGGCTGTTGTTAATATTTCAAAAGCAATGGCACAAAGAGCTTTAGAGATTGGTAAATAAGGATGAGCCTTAAGATATATTTTGAGTGAGTAACTTGAAAAAGATCCTTCGGGATAAACCCTCAGGATGACGAAAGTAAAATTATACACCACCTGTCATTCTGAGCAAGGCGAAGAATCTTAAGCACAAATTACAATAAAATAACAATAGGAAAAGTTATGCAAAATTGTATGGAAAAGTATAAAAATGATTTTGCGATTCGTTTTGCACAGTTGATGCAAAAAAATTTGATTGTTTGGAAAGAACTTCAACGACAAGAACAAAAAAAACTATATAGTTGGAAGGCTATTGGTTGGTATTTATTTGTGGTTTTATTGGGATTAGTCCCAGGCAAAAATGAACAAGAATATAGTATAATTTTTCATTGTATAGAGGCATTATTTATTTTTATTAGTTCAATAATTATACATATTGGTTATAGAAATAAAATGTATCAAAACGAAATAAAAAAATCGCTCTTTCCGAAATTATTAAAAGTTTTTGATAAAGGTATTACTTATAAATTCTGTACAATAAAACAAGATTTATTTAATGCTTCTGAATTATTTAAAAAAGAAGTAAATAGTACAAGTTTTGACGATTATTTTGGTGGTACGTACAATGATGTTGAATTTTGTGTGGCAGAAGCTGATTTAGCGAATGTTGTTACACGTAAAAATCAAAAACCTGACAGAACAGAACTTTTTACAGGAATTGCAATGAGATTTAAAATGAATAAGAATATTAACTCAAGGGTTATTATTTGTTCTAAATCTTTATTTAATAGAGTGCCAAAAGGTTATGAAAAAGTTAGGTTAGAGTATGAAAAATTTAATAAAAAATTTGATGTTTGGGTTAAGAAGGTTGAGGGTGATTGTTCTGAGCAAATAGAGGCAAGATATTTATTTAATGTTTCATTCTTAGAAAGATTTATGCAGTTAAAAACAGCTTTTAAAGTTGATAAAATGATGTGTTCAGTATATGGTGATACGATTTTAGTGTTGTTAGAAACACTTAAGGATATATTTGAGATGAGCCATTTGTTAGGGCAAATTGATGATATTCATCAATATAATAGATTATTTGATGAATTTGCATCAGTTTTATCATTTATTGATGTGTTAAATCTTGCCAGCAAGACAAAATTATAGTATTTTATATATATGGATTTGAGAATAAACAGATGTAGAAAATTCATTACGTGGAATGTAATTTCAGCGATAGGGTATATCGGTGTAATTTTTGGGATTATATTTTCAGTAATGTTTGTGTTGGCTTCGTCAGGAATTGGAATCAGGGCGGATATAAGTGAGTATTTTTTGACATATACAATCAAACATGTTATCAGCCCATACTTAGAGTTGTATAAATTCCAATTGTTATTGGTTGGAGTAATGCTTTTGGCATCTGTTTATGAGAACAGTTATTACGTACATAAGGGGGAATACGGCTTGAGATTATTTGCAAATAGTGAAAAGTTGTATTCAATACTATTTGTTACAGGAGTTTGTTTGAACCTGTTGCCGATGTATGTATTTTTCATGTCTTTAATGTCAAATCTAACAAAGATATTGTAACATCCGCCTAGTGCAAATTAGGCATTTGATAATTAAATAAGTCGTAGTGGCGGAATCGGTAGACGCGCACGCTTGAGGGGCGTGTGGAGAAATCTGTGGGGGTTCAAGTCCCCCCTACGACAGATAAAAAAAGATTTAGAACAGTAGTTCAAATCTTTTTTAAACAGTCAGGGGGCTTGAACATGAATTTTTCATGTTGAGAAAAATTCATTGGTTCAGTCAAAAGACATACCTTCGCAGTACGGCTCGAGTTTCCGACTCTCGCCAACGCTCAGGCAAAGTCCCCCCTACGACAATTAAAAACAATGAGGCTTAATGCCTCAATTGTTTTATATGATCGTTCAGAGGATCCAGAACTAACGTTTAATTGTCATTCCGGACTTGATCCGGAATCTATCAAGTTCGATATAACCAAAATGGATAGACCCTGAATCAAGTTCAGGGTGACGCATTGTTAAACGCGAGCGACCAAGACAAGTCCCGCCATCGATATTATCATAATGCTGGCTTTCATCAAACCTACAAACTACAGATTACAAGGTAATATAAATGAAAAATTTTATTATGTATCGTATAATAGCAGCTCTTGTTTGTGGCTATTTTGTATTTATGGAATGTTATATATATAGCATAGCAGTTAATCCAAATAATGATTTTTGGTTGACTAGATTGAAAGCACTACCTCTTGAAATTATACTAGTCATTATTATATATAAATTACGTCAAAAAGCACTTGAAAAATAATATTTTAATAATTTCATCTGTTGCTCTAAACTTGGTATTTATATATATCCTTAGTAAATATGCCTTTTCAAAAAACGAACAGGTGAAAACAGAAGAATAAATCAGGTGAAATCCAATAATTATTAATATATTTACCGCATTTAGAAATTGCGGTATTATGTCTTTATGAAGAAATTATTGATTACTGTTTTATTACTAGCTTGTGGTGTAGGAATTGCGTTTGCTGACGCTTTTGTCCCTGATTTTGATGCTATGAAAGTGCTTCGTTGTGAGTTTGTGGAAACAATCTACAACCAAGACGGTAGTGAAGTTTCGCAAAGTAATTTGTTTAGAATTTATAGTCTAGAAGAAGAATACAAACGAATTTATTTAAGACGTGAGCCGATTGATAAAGTTCTCTATTATGAAGCTGATAAGATTGAATTTAGGCTCCAATCAATGACT
>JAFUPZ010000070.1 GCA_017472545.1 bacterium
TGGGAATTATCAACAGTGAAACCCGATGGGATGAAGGAATCACCAAAGCAGAAGCAGTAGAACTTCTTGTATCCGCACTCATGCAGGAAACCAGCATTGAAGTGTTTAACTACAACCAAGGCACCATCACCGGCTACGAAGACCCCGAAGATGCAGTAGTAGATGAAAACACCAACCCCAACGACAATGATTCAATCGCGGCCGAAGGTGACCCAGAAGAAGTCGAAATCACAGAAGAAGACACCGGTTATGTAGAAGAAGACATCACTGGTAGTACAGAGGAAGGTTATCAAATCAGTGACCAAGATAGACAGTTCCTTATTGATACCGTTGGACTCACTGAAGAAGAAGTAAACAACATTAAGACAGAAGCAGAGTTTAATGAAATAGTATTAAACTGGGCACACAATCAGAATCCTTATCCTAGCGGTGGTGGCTCTAACTCAGGCGGTGGTAACAGTGGTTCAAATAGTGGTTCTAACTCAGGTGGTAATGAAGATCCTAACCTTGGTGGTGGTGATGCCCCTATAACACCATTAATACCAGCAGATGAAGTGATTCCGGGTTCAATGTAAATTTGACATATGTTAAGAAAATGAAGATGCTTTCTCACGGACGGGAAAGCATCTTCATTTTCTAGAATAGCAACTGGTAATCATTGCAACTCACTTAATGGGTTGCGCATCAACAGTACTCATATTCACATCAACATTTCTAAATCAACAGATTCAGTTAGAAACTAAACCAAACATATAATTAAAATGCACAAAACATCCGAATAAAATTTTAAGAGAAAAATTTAAACTCAACGCTACACTGATTTGTAATTTCCAAGGTTCTGCGGTATAATAAAGTTGATTATAATAAAATGAGGAAGGATGTGAAATAAATGAGTTCAAGAGCAGATGCAGTATTAAATATGCAAATAACATTAATACCTATATTGGTGAAAAGTTGGAAATTAAATCTACAACAATTGAGTGATTTATTTAAAGAGTATGATTTGTTAAGTTATATAGATACATGTTATGAGTTATTTAACTCAACAGGAAATCAGGGAATAGTAGATGAACTTGAAGAATATATTAAAATTCAAGGAGGTACAATAAAGTGAAACCATTGTATCATGGAACAACAGAAAAGTTCGATGTTATAGATACATCAAAGGGAAAAGGGTACAAGGATTTTGGTAGAGGCTTTTATGCTACAGCAAGAAAAGAGCATGCTGAAAGTATTGCAAAACGTAATAAAAGAATAAAAATTGCAAAACAAGCTAAAATTATTGCGAGGAATCCTGGATACAAAAAAGAAATATTTGATGCATATAGATACAATTTAATTTTTTCAGAAAATATGACGGGACTCAATGTAAAGATATTTAAAACAGCGGATGTGGAATGGGTTAAATTTATATTGATGAACAGAAAATCAGAGTTTACTTGTCATAATTATGATATAGTGATTGGACCAACTGCTGACGAGGAAACAACAACAATTATAAATCAGTATGAGCCTGAACTAATAAGGAATAATTACAGTGATGAAATATTAGAAAGGTTGATTTCTGAATTAAAACCGGAAAAATTACCTAAGCAATATTTTTTTGCAAACAAAAAGGCTACGAATACATTAAAATTTGATAAGATAAAGAGGGAGATTATTGTATGAAAGCAGACGAAGTAAGTATAGCAAAATCAATACAAACATTGACATTTTATTTGGTAAGATATATACAGCAGTATAAAAAGTGTACTTCAGAACAAGCATTACAAATATTGATGAAAACAGTAACCTATGAAACATTAAATGACAAAAACACAAAACTTTTTTGTGAGTCTAAAGAATATATTTCAGATATGCTTAAAAGTGAATTGGAAGGTAATATTGAAAATTGGATGAAAATATAAATATATAAGGATGCTTATTGTAACAATGAGCATCCTTTTTTCATGCACTTCTTTAAATAGTATAGAATTTATTTTTATTTTTTAAGAAATTTTTAAATAGGAGGCAAGCAACATGAAATCATCAACACGCATTTCAAAGTTTAAAATAACTATCATAACTCTATTAATCACAGTTATGATAGCACCCATTTTGCTAGAACCACTCACAGTTTATGCTGATGACAGGGTAGTAATAGATGCTGAAACAGTAGCCGATGTAAATATACCCGGTTCAGGTGGCAAATGGTACTCTACTTGTGCAATTGGCGCAGGTTATAAAGGTCAAGGTGTTCTCATTTACCTACTAGAACGAAACGGTGGTGGTCCCGTCGCCGGCACCACTCCCAAGGCTTATTATTGTAAGACACAAATGTCAAACTACGAACTTCATGCTCAAGACAAATACAACCGATATCCTGAAGTTACTACATGGGAAAATGGATTGATACCTTGGGCAGGTGAAGCCGCAACAGCCTATGGCGGTGGTTTAATCAAGAATACAACATCATCCAACCTAAATGAAATCAAAGACTGGCTTAGAACGCCTATGGGCGCAGGCACTAAAGGTATTGCACTGGTACAGACTTTATGGGGTTCAGCAGTAGCCCAACGCTTCACCAACGAAGAAATCATCCTCGTAGTCGAACCCATCGTTGCAAACCAATTTTGTCAATACCGTGCAGAAGACACCATAACCTATGATACTATAAAAGATGAAACTCTATCAAACACAATAAAACGTCTTCGTAATATTAGAACACGTATAACGACATATCCATCTTATGATGATACAGGTATGAGTTCAGATTTAGCTGATTTATTAGATTATTATATTGGTACTTATGACTACTATACACGACCAGGAACCTATATACCTGGCACTATACTTATAGATTTGCATAATGCACTTCAACATGACATATATGAAGACCCAATATACATTAAACAATTTCATTTAATAGGTGATACCTATGCAGGTACTCCCAAGATGGTAGCGAGTTATTTTTCTGAATTACAAACGCATAAAAGAGATTTGCGAGCAGGTTATACAATATCAGACTCTGGTGCAAATTATTACCGTAAAGGTGCTCAAATAGCATCGTTTATCCCAACAGGTTCTACAGTTTGTGCAAATGCAAACTTTACCCTTTGGCCTCACGGACCGAATGCAGTAAAGAAATGTCACGATGATGCTACAATATCAACATATTCAATTGGTATGTTAGCGATGTTAGCATTCACACCAGATGGCTCATCCCAAACCACCTGCAACGAACCCGAACAACCAGCACCTCACGACCCACCCAACGAATCCACAGGTACCTACACAATCATCAAAACCTATCGTGACCGTAATTCAATCACCAACCAATTAGTTCACGTAGACACCACCCATCGTTCCAATGTACACAATCAAATATTAATTGAGGACGAA
>JAFUPZ010000071.1 GCA_017472545.1 bacterium
ACAATTTTTGAAGCAGCTTTAGCTCCTGCACCTCCAGGAATTGCTGCACTAGCAATCTCTAACCCTGCACCTATTCGCTGTTTTGTAACATAATCTCTATACTCTTTGTCTACTTGTTTTTGATAAAGTTCAGTTGCAGCTTTTATAAAAGCCGCTTTCTCTTCTTTTGTCATATTTGAAGTTTTTAAATACTCTTCAAGGTTTCTGTAAAAATTCTGCATTACAAACATTTCCTTTCTCAAGGAACATATATTGTTGGATGCAGTTATTTCGGAAGTTCAATCTGCTATTATTATAGTAAAATTTGGATGTTTTGTCAAGTATAGTTGTGTTTTGAGGGTTATTTAGTTCTGGGATTTTACAATAGATTTTTTTTATATATAATCAGAATTATGAAAACAAGAGACAATGTAAGAAATTTTTGTATAATTGCCCACATTGACCATGGCAAATCCACACTAGCAGACCGATTATTAGAAAAAACAGGTACTGTTGCTCAACGTGATATGCAAGAGCAATTGCTGGATTCTATGGATATTGAACGTGAACGTGGTATTACTATCAAGCTTAATGCTGCTAGGATGAATTACAGATCCCAAGATGGCAAGGATTATGAACTTAACTTGATTGATACTCCTGGTCACGTAGATTTTTCTTATGAAGTTTCTCGTTCATTAGCGGCTTGTGAAGGGGCTTTACTTATTGTTGATGCTACTCAAGGGGTAGAAGCTCAAACGCTTGCAAACGTTTATCTTGCAATCGAACAAGATTTGGAAATTATTCCTGTAATTAATAAAATTGACTTACCGTCAGCGGATGTTGAACGTGTAAGACAAGAGATTGAAGAAATTTTAGGTATTGATGCTTCTATGGCAATTCCAGTTAGTGCCAAAACTGGTGAAGGAATTGAAGATATTTTGGAAGCTGTTGTAAATTATATCCCTGCGCCAGACGATAATTCTGATAAACCATTAAGAGCAATGGTTTTTGATAGCGTATATGACCAATATTTGGGTACGGTATGTTATTTCAAGGTTATTGACGGAACTATATCTATTGGTGATAAGGTTCGTTTTATGGCATCAGGAAAAGAGTGTGAAGTTGTTGAACTTGGTTATCAAACTCCAGCAAGAAAACCTGTTAAGAAATTAACTTGTGGTGATGTAGGATATTTTGCAGGTTCAATCAAAGAATTAACCAGATTTGTGGGGGACACAATTACTAATGTAGAACGTCCTGCTACAGAGCCATTACCTGGTTATAAAGAAGCTTTGCCAATGGTTTTCTCAGGTTTGTATCCTGTTGATAATGAAGATTACGGCGATTTGAAAGAGGCATTAGAAAAATTAAAACTTAATGACAGCAGTATTACGTTTGAACCTGAAACCTCAAGCGCATTAGGTTTTGGTTTCCGTTGCGGTTTTTTGGGAATGTTGCACATGGAAATTGCCCAAGAACGTTTGGAGCGTGAATATGATTTATCTCTTGTAACAACTGCACCATCTGTAGTTTACAAGGTTCATAAGACAAATGGTGAGATTGTTGAAATCGATAACCCTGCGAATTTGCCAGCCGCTCAATATAGAGATTATATTGAAGAACCTTATGTAAAAGTTCAAATTATTACTCCGAATGAATATGTCGGAACGTTGATGGATTTGGCGCAAACAAAACGCGGTATATTCCTTAATATGACTTATTTGGATAAAGTTCGTGTAGATTTGGCGTATGAAATTCCATTGAGTGAAGTTATTACAGATTTTTATGATCAATTAAAATCTCGTACAAAAGGGTATGCAAGTTTAGATTATGAATTTAGTGAATATAAACGTTCAAAGCTTGTAAAATTGGATGTTATGTTGGCTGGTGAAATTGTCGATGCTTTATCCGTAATTTGTCACGAAGATAGTGCATTTTATATAGGTCAAAAGTTAACAGTAAAACTGAAAGAT
>JAFUPZ010000072.1 GCA_017472545.1 bacterium
AGGTGAAACAGAATCTCACAATGAAACAAACTAAATCGTCAAATGGTGCGATCCTGAAACAAGTTCAGAATGACAGGGGTAAATGTATCGGTCATCCTGAGGAAGGCGAGCAGAGGATGAAAGCGAAAGCGCATCTGTTTAATGCGAGCCGCACCGAAGGATCTCTAACAAATCCTGCAAAGGATTCTTCACGTGTTTCACACGTTCAGAATGACAGGGGTTGTAAAATCTTAAAACAAATGACACCTGAGCAAAAAGTTGCAAATGGTTGTAAGTATATGAATACTTCCTTTACCGCTAAATCTGGAATTTTAAGGCAGTACTAGGATTGTAGAGATATTTGAAATTTGATATGGCGACGTGATATAGTAATCACGTCGCTTTTTGTATAAATATATTGTAAAGATTCTGTATTTTTGTAATGTTTATTGTATAATCATCATGAGTAATATGAGGTGGATATGGTAACTATGACTTTAAGTAGAATTAATGAATTAGCAAATGAAGTTTTAGATATTGAAGCAAATTCAATTTTGCGTTTAAAAAGTAATATTGGAGTTAATTTTGAAAAAGCAATTGATATTTTATACAATTGCAAAGGTCGTGTAATTGTTACAGGTATGGGTAAATCAGGTTTGATTGGTAAGAAAATTGCAGCGACTATGTCATCAACAGGTACTCCATCATATTTCTTACATCCAGCTGAAAGTACTCACGGAGATTCTGGTGTAATAACAAGAGAAGATGTTATTATTGCAATTTCTAATAGTGGAGAAACTCAAGAGTTGATGAATTTATTACCTCTTATCAAAAGATTTGGTTGTCCTATGATTGCAATGACAGGTAATATGAATTCTACATTAGCAAAAGCTAGCGAAGTTGTTATGGATATTTCTGTTGAACGTGAAGCTTGTCCTCTAAATAAAGCTCCAACAGCTAGTACTACAGCTACTTTGGCTATGGGGGATACTCTGGCTGTTTGTTTAATGGAGAAAAAAGGTTTTACAAAAGAAGATTTCCTAATGTTCCATCCATCAGGTAAATTAGGAAAAGGTTTAACTTATAAAGTTGTAGATTTGATGATTACAGGGGATAAGATGCCTGTAGTTTCTGATAATTTATCATTTACTTCTGTGATTAATACAATTTCAGAATTCAAGTTAGGTATGGCTATGATTGTTGATTCTAACGGTCAATTGTCAGGAGTTTTGACAGATGGTGATATTAGAAGAACCATTATCAAACATTCTGATACTTCAAACCTACAAGTTAAAGATGTTATGACAGTGAATCCAAAAAGAATTACATCTGATGCTTATGCTGCATCTGCACTTAATTTGATGGAAAAATTCTCAATCACTGCTTTGGCTGTAGTTGATGAAAATAATGTTCCTGTAGGTGTAATTCACGTTCACGATTTACTTAGAGCAGGGGTTGCGTAATGGATTTAAAAGAACTTGCAAGTAATATCAAATTGTTAGCTTTTGACGTTGATGGTGTTATGACTGACGGTAGTATCACCTATGATGAAAATGGGGTTGAATACAAAACTTTCAATGCAAAAGATGGACATGGGCTTGCAAAAATGTCTAAAAATGGTTATATTACTGCAATAATCACAGGACGTAATAATGGAACTGTCGATAGACGTGCTACAGATTTAAGAGTTACAGAGGTTTATCAAGGTGTTAGAAATAAACTTCCAATACTTGAGGCAATTATGCAAAAATATGGTTTGGATTTTTCACAAGTTGCCTATATGGGAGATGATGAACCAGATATTTGTATTTTAGAAAAAGTTGCAATATCTGCCTGCCCAGCTGATGCTGTTGGTAATGTTCAAAAGATTTGTAATTTTGTATCATCTAGAAATGGCGGTAGAGGCGCGGTTCGTGAACTTTGTGACTTTGTCTTTGAAAATAGAACTATTGAAGAATAATTTTGAGAGGGATATATTATGTACGAAATTAAAACACAAGCATTTTTTTCTGCAGCTCACCATTTGCTAAATTATGAAGGTGAATGCGAAAACCAACATGGTCACAACTGGATGGTTGAAGCTTTTGTTCAAGGTGAGTCTTTGAATAATAGTAATATTTTAATTGACTATAAAGTTCTAAAAAAAGAATTGAATGCTGTTCTTGCAACTTTGGATCATAAAGATTTGAACGAACTACCGGAATTTAAAGGTGAAAGTCCTTCAAGTGAGATGATTTCAGCATATATTTATACAAAACTAAAAGAAAGAATCGTTCAATTAAGTAAAATTACAGTTTGGGAAACTCAAACTTCTTGCTGTTCTTATTTTGAAGCAGATTAATAGGACAGTTTAGGGAGAGAGTTTTTAAATGAGTTTAATTCAGTCGATTTTGATGGGGATTGTTCAAGGTTTGAGTGAATTCTTACCGATTTCAAGTTCAGCCCATCTTGTATTTACATCTAATTTCTATAAAGTGATGAAAGGTGTTCAAATTGTAGAGCATTCAAATCAAGAAGTGTTCTTTGATATAATGCTACATTTGGGAACTTTGATTGCTGTTTTTATCTTTTTTAGAAAAGATATTTGGGAAATTTGTGTTGCTCTGTGGAATGCTCTTCGAACAAGAGATTTTTCTACAAATTCGGCTAGATTAGGTTTGTATATAATTTTGGGAACTATAGTTACTGCTCTGTTTGCAATACCTCTAGAGAACTTTGCTAATCACCTAGTTTTTCATCCAGCTTTAGTTGGTGCATTGTTAGTTTTAACAGGTGGGGTATTGTTCTTTAGTGAATATCTAGCTAAAAAGCACACAGAGAAATTAGTAAATATTGGAGTGAAAGAAGCTTTGATAATAGGATTAGCTCAAGGTTTGGCTGTTTTGCCAGGTTTTTCAAGATCCGGTTGGACAATTGCGACAGGATTGTTTCTAGGTTTGGGTAGAGAAACCTCAGCAAGATATTCTTTTTTGTTGAGTATTCCAATTATTTTGGGTGCTTCTTTGATTTATCCATTAGTAAAAATTGATATAACTGAAGCTGTTAATTATAATTGGGTAGCGATAATTGTTGGAACATTAGTTTCCGGAATTGTCGGGTATTTATGCGTTAAATATTTCATGAAATTTATATCAAAATTTTCATTAAACTTTTTTGGCTATTATTGTGTGATAATGGGGATTTTCACACTAGTCTTTTTTAATATTTTTAAATAAAAATTTTTGTAAAAATTTGTAAATATAACAATAATCAAATAACAAAAAAAAATCTTGACAAGTATTCTAATGATGTGGAATGTGGAGTTATCATGATATCACCAATAAATAGTATTAGTGGGAAAAATATAACATTTAGATCGACGCAGGGAGAAGAGAATAATGTGGAGTTTGATAAAGACACATTATTAGAAAATAATTTTTCTACTCGCTCTAGAATTGCGTTGGATAAATTTACAAAAGCGTTTACTATATATCCTGCTAAAGGCTTGAAAGGAAGTAAAAACTCTAATTTCTACGAATTTTTAACGATGGGAACAGTTCCATATTTCATCGGTAGTGCAATGTTAATGTCTATCTTTAATTCCGTAAACTCATCGTTTTTACCTAATAATTGGAAGAGTGCAGCAAAACTTGGTAATAAAATGGCTCTAGGCGTATTGTTTTATGCTGTATTCAAAGAGCTATCAAAATCTCTTGTAACATATCCTGTAAAATGGAAAACTGGTATTGATACAGAAATACCGTATGCGAAAGTAAATTATTTGTTGCAGGAGGATCCTGAAGATTATAACAGTGTTACTAGTATTGAGTACCATAAGGTTGGGGAAAGTGTTGATTTCCCAAGATGGGACCAATTGTATGGTGATACAAGTAAAGGTGAAGCCTTGAATTGGCGTTATGATAAAATTGCCAAAAAGAATGGTTTAGGTGAAAATCTTAACGATTCGGATCAAGAGGTAAAACCTTTATATAAAGAAGTTTTAGTAAAATCAAAACTAGCAAAAAGTATTTCTTCATTCTTATGGGCTGCAACTGGTGTAGCTTTGGCTTTCCAAAAGCCTTGGGAGAATTATTTTAATGTTGCAACATTAAAATTCTGGAAAGTTAAGGATTTTGCACATTCATTAAAAGTTTTTGGTGAAAGCTTTGTTGATAGTGCTGTTGATTTATATAAAGGTGAAGGTTCAAAATTGGTAAAACATTCTGGTAAAATGTTGATTGGTGCTGCTGCATTATCAACTGTTTTAGGTGTCCTAAATACATTCCACATAACCAAAAAACCATCTAAAGTTACTGGAGAAGATGTTATTGATAATAAAAAAGAAAGTGTGGTGGGTTAGATGAGAACTTCAAATTTAATCCAATCATATATTTCTACACATCCAGCTAGTCAGCAATATCAATCTGATAAGGCTGTTAGAGAGTTTGATGTTCATAAAGAATTATCAAATAGAACTTTCATTAAGCCATTACCAAGCAATGGTAAGTTGATTAGGACTGGAGTTTTAGATTATCCATCTCAGTTCCGTAAAGATATGATATACAATTGGAACGCTTTTAAACACGCAGCAAAAGGGGAAGCTAATGATCACGAGTTAGGTAAATTAAATGATGTTGGTATGAAGATTGGTGGTTTAGCTATTGCTGCATACTTGTTTACAAGAAAACAAACACCAATGACAAAACTGTTTGAGTTTATTGGGTTGGGTACATTCTTTGCAGCAATGGATTTGTGGCCAAAATTATTCATTCAATTACCAGCTAAACTTGTTCATGGTGTGAACGTAAGACAAGAATATGAAGATAGTTTTGGTCGTAAGAAAATGTTCTATCAAGATCACCAATTTATACCTTGGGATTTGTATTCAGAGGCTGAAATAAATAAAGTTGGTGACAGATTAGGTGTGCCGAAAGATATTCCAAATCGTCGCGAATTTATTCAAGAAAAAATGCGCAAAATTGCATTGCAAAATAATACTTTGTGGATGTTAACTGCAGGTTTTGCTACTCCGTTAATGAGTGCGTTGATGTGTAACGCATTGGAAAGCCCTGTTGCGAAGTTCTTGGATCAACGAGCAACAAAACAAGCAGAAAATCTATTGACTAATTTCCAAGATGAAATTGCAAAAGTTGATTTTACAGAATCAACTAAACAACTAGATTCATTATTAGCAGAATATGCAGGTAAACCAATTACAACCGATTTTGTCGAGGCTCTTCACGCAAACCTTACTGATGGATTGGATCATATGGTTGCCGAAGGTTTGAGTCTAGATTTTGATAAAATGTTGCCTGTAGAAAATGGCAAATTTAATTTATCAAATGAACATATCGAAGGAATTCAAACTTCAATTAGAGGTTTGTTAGAAGATTCAGAGTTATCAGAAGCTGAAATTAAGAGTTTAATTCCAACAGCTGAGGAACTATCTGAATCATTATCTTCAAAAGGTTTGTTGGGTGGAAGTTATGATGATTTTTCACTTCACACAAAAGCTATCCAAGACTTGTTAGATTCTAAAATTAGTGCGCTTGCTGCAACTGATGCTAGTGGTGAATTAGGTGAGTATCTGGATTTCTTGGCTACAAAACTTGTGCATGCGCCTGGACATGGTTTAGATTCACCATTGATGGCTTCGTTTAAGGTAACGCCATCCGTTGTTTTAGATGATAATTTGGCTAAGATGTTAAAATCAGTTTCAACAGAGTTGAATTCGTTTAAGGCTAAATCTTATGTCTTAGATAAGTATGCCTTTATGAAAGCTGCTCAAGCTCCTGAAACTTCATTGGCTAACGGTTGGAATGAAGTTCAGTCTATTCTATTTAAAGCTTTGAAATTCACTCCTGAAGAAGTAAGAAAAGCTAGGTTAGATGGAGAACTAGCGTCTAGTGTCCTTAGAGATAAGTTGGAAACAATTACCGCAGATAAGGCAACTTATGAGCAATTTGTTGATGAAATTGGTAAGGCTTTAAATAAATTACATGAAAGAATCCAGTCATTGGATATGACTCAAGAAGCTAAGCACAATACTTATAAGGAAAAAGTAGAAGGTGTATATGATTCTATAGGTGCTACATTGAAACGATTTGGGCTTCAGCATACAGCAGAACAGTTAGTTGGCTATGATGGTGTGTCTGGATTATCTTCAAAATCTTTAGCATTAGATTTCATTACAGATAGAGTTACTGGTGTGAAAAGTTCATTCTATCGTTTCTTGAACTTAGCTGATATGTTCTATAAGATTTCACATCCTGAATCAATACATGGAATATTAAAAGATTGCCCTCGTGAAGTAAAAGAAGAACTTGTTGAATTGGCAAAAGTTACAATGCTTGAAGGTCATAATTCTGATTTTGCGGTGAAATTCTGGCAAAAACGTAATCCAAACCCAGATATGACTGATTATTCAGATTTAGAAGTGAAACTTGGCAAAGTTATAAATAAATATTTTGGAACTCATGACTCTTCCGAAGTCGTTGAATTAGCAAATGATAGAAATTACTATAAAAAAGTAATGAGATTGTTGTTTGGTGATAATATTCACCCTGATACAATGGCAAGAATATCAAGTTCTGAACATAGTTTTAGAACTGACTTCTTAGAATACAGACAAAGAGCATTGAATGTATTTGGTAATGACAAGTATTTTGTGCGCCCTAATTTCCTTGTTGATGGACATCCTGTAGATGCTTCATCTTGGTCTAAATTCTTATTGATGGGTAGCTCTCCAAATGAAATGTTTAACAAGTGGGCAAATCAAAGCTTCAATAGTGGTAAGTGGTTCAACTTATTCGGTAAGTTGGGTGCAGGTTTAATTGGTGTAACATTATTAGCTCAATTCTTCTTTGGAAGAATGAAAACACCTCAACCAAGTCAGGAGGTGAAAGCATAATGATTATTTCAAATAATATATCAGTAAGTAAGTTTAATTATCAGCCAATGAAGCATAATGTATTATTGACAACTAATAATACATTATCTCAGCCAACTTTTTCTGGGAATTTAATTTCTCAGTATTTAGATAATGTTGCCAAAGTGAATTCTGTATCTGTAAACAAACCTTCTGAGGTTAATAAAGTTGAAGCTACAGATGCGGCTAAAAAACCATATAAAAATGATTTAAAGACTTTATTTTTAACAAATAGTGCGACCATTTTAGCAATGATTCCGCGTACATTCAATGCTAAAGATACTAATGGGAATGAACACATAGATGGTGCAGAGCAAAATGGTACATTCCTAAATGCAATTGAAAGATTAGATGAAGTTAAAGCTTTGGGTATTAATACTCTTCACGTTTTACCTATAAATCCTCCTGGCAAAAGTAATGCTATGGGTATTGCTGGTTCTGTATATGCGCCAGATGATTTGTTAAAGATTGACCCAATGTTAATTGATAAAAATGATCCACGTTCTGACAAAGAGCAGTTTAAAGCTTTTGTTGATGCTTGTCATGATAGAAATATCAGAGTAATGGTTGATATGCCAAGTTGTGCATCATATGATTTGTATAATGCAAAACCAGAATTAATGGCACATGAGCGTAATGGTTTGGCAAAAACTCCTCAAGGATGGTATGACATTAGAATGTTTGAGCCTTGGGAAGATGAAGGTAAAAGAACTTTAAATCCTGAATTATTGGAATACCATAGAAAATTTGTTGATATGCTAATTGATGCTGGGGTTGACGGTATTAGAGCAGACGTAGCCAGAGCTAAGCCTGTTGAATTCTGGGATATTATTATTCCGTATTCAAGAAAAAGAGATCCAGAGTTTGGATGGTTAGCAGAAACATATACATATGAAGATGCTTCTCCTCAAGCTAATATGCCGTATGATAGGCCTGAAGATTCTCTAAGAGCAGGTTTTGATACATATTATGGACAGTACCATATTTTCCATGAGTGGACCTCTGCAAAAGATTTGCACGACTATGTAATTGATAACTTAAATATGTCATATAGAGTTGAACGTGGTAAATCTTTAATTGGTTCATTTGCTACTCACGACGATATTTCACCAATGTTCCACGGTGGCGTTGATTATTGTAATTTAACAACTGGTTTACAGATAGCTTTACCTATGTTGAATCCTTATTTTGTAGACGGTTTCCAATCTGGTGATAAATATGATTATAATTACCGCGATAAATATTCTACAGA